>JAJRYI010000499.1 GCA_024275815.1 Actinomycetes bacterium
TGCCATGCGTAGTTGATCACGACAGGACCAGCCGTCACGCATCGAGCCGTCGCACTCTTGAGGAGGAATATCGGATGAAGACCGGACGGAAAGACTTTCGGCGGAGATGGGTCGTGCTCAGCGCGGTTCTTCTCGCATTCTCCCTGGTAGCAGCTGCTTGCTCCCAGGACACCACAGGCAATGAAACGGTAACGACCACGATCGGTGAGACGGGCACGACGGAGGCGACGACCGCTGCAGCACCGGCCCCGTTCGATGCGGGACCCGTCAAGATCGCGATCGTCCAGAACAGCGGTGCTGGGGACTACTTCCAGCAATGGACCAACGGCGCCATGCAGCAGGCAGAGGCGGTCGGGTTCGACGTGCAGCTCTACGACGCGCAGGCCGACAACGCGAAGCAGGCCACAGACATGGAGACCGCGATCGGATCGGGTGTCGTTGGCATCATCGTCGACCACGGTCAGACCGACACGATGTGCCCACTGATCAACGATGCACTCGATGCAGGGATCTTCGTCGTCATCTACGACATCGCCATCGCTGATTGTGCCCCCCGAGCGGTTCAGACACAGCAGTCCGATGCCAGCCTTGCCGATCTCGTTCTCGGCCAGATGCTCGAAGACATCGGAACGGACCAGACCGTCGGGTACGTCAACGTACTGGGCATCGCTCCTCTCGACCGTCGTCACGTCATCTGGGAGGAGTACGTTGCAGACAACAACTGGACCCAGCAGTTCTTCGTAGGTGAGTTCACGAATGCGGTAGCCACCGATAACGCACAGCTCGTCGATGCAGCACTCAAGGCGAACCCCGATGTGACTGCGATCTTCGCCCCGTACGATGAGCTGACGAAGGGAACGGTCTCAGCGATCCTGGAGAACGGCCTCGAGGCGCAGATCAGTGCATATGGGATCGACATCTCGAACGCGGACATCGAGGTCATGACCGCCGATGGAAGCCCATGGATGGCCACAGCGACGACGGATCCGAACGCGATCGGAGCTGCCGTGGTGCGCGTCATGGCCCTCGAGGTTGCAGGGCAGAACCCTGATCGCTCAGTCGACTTCCCCGGTGTCCTCGTGACACAGGACTTCCTGGTCTCGAACGAGATCAAGAACATGGTCGACCTGCGGGCGGAGCTTCCCGAGCTCAACCTGACCGACATCAAGTCGGCAGAGTGGATCCCGGCGGTTAGCTTCTAGGCGACTCGACAAAGAGAACCAAGGAGACACCGCGATGGCGACTGTGGTCGAGATGCGAGGTATCACGATGTCCTTCGGCACCAACGAGGTGCTGAAGGGGATCGACCTCGAACTCGAGGCAGGCAAGGTGACGGCAGTACTCGGCGCGAACGGCGCAGGGAAGTCGACCCTCATCAAGGTGCTCTCCGGTGTCCACAGCAGCTACGGCGGTACCGTCTTGATCGACGGTACCGCCGTTCAGCTCGATTACCCCACGACCGCACGCAGTCACGGCATCGACGCCGTCCATCAGAAGATCGCCGATGGTGTCGTTCCGGGCCTCAGCGTTGCAGAGAACTTCCTCTTCGAAGACATCGTCAACAACGACATCTCGCGTGTTGCCTCCATGAGGACGATCATGCCCCGAGCGAGACAGGTCGCGGCGGTCCTCGATCTCGACTGGGCCGACGACGTACTGCGAAGCGACATCTATGGACTCCCGATCGCCGACCAGCAACTCCTGCTGCTCGCTCGGGCCCTCGTCCATGAACCCCGCCTCCTCATCCTCGACGAGCCCACTTCGGCGCTCTCGGAGACGGAGGCACACAGACTATTCGAGGTGATCCGAAGACTCCGCGATGACGGCGTGGCAATTCTCTATGTCTCACACCGGCTCCGTGAGATCGATGCCATCGCCGACCGCCTCATCGTCCTTCGTGACGGCGTGATCCGCAGCGACCACCCGCATCCTTTCGACTGGGCCGAGGCGCTCCATCAGATGCTCGGCGAAGCCGAGGCAGTGGACGAGGATGTCCGCGAAGAACTCCACGGCACCGACGACGTCCTCTGTCTCACGGGCGTGAAACTGCTGCCCGAGTCTGAGCCGTTCGACCTCACGCTCCGATCGGGTGAGGTGACCGGCGTTTTCGGTCTGCTCGGTTCCGGTGGAAGCGAACTCGCCCGCGGAATGTTCGGAGCCGATCGATTCGAAGAAGGGGAGATGACCCTTCTTGGTGCCTCGTTCTCTCCCAGGGAACCCGCAGACGCGATCGCCTCCGAGGTCTACATGGTCCCTGAGGATCGAGTCGCCGGCACGATCATCAAGGACTGGAGCATCGCCCACACGGTGACGTTCCCGTTCCTCAAAGAGGTCTCCCGCTTCTCCGTCATGGACGGTCGAGCCGAGCAGCGGCTCGGCCGGTCGGTCATCGACGAGTTCGACGTCGTTGCGCAGTCATCCCACGATCCGGTGATCTCGCTGTCGGGTGGGAACCAGCAGAAGGTCGTTGTCGGACGTTGGCTTCGTAAACAGCCAACGGTGATGATTCTCAACGAGCCCTTCCAGGGCGTCGATGTCGGTGCTCGTCGAGACCTCGTCGTCAAGACGCGAGAGGTGGCAGCGGCCGGGTCCGCCGTCATCGTCATGTCCACGGACCTCGGCGAGATCATGCAGGTCGCCGACCGGGTCCTCGTGCTCGCCGATGGGAACCTGCAGCACGACGCCTACCTGTCAGAGACCACACGAGAAGAGATCCTGAAGAGACTTACGGAGGTTGAGTAAGTGAGCAACAAGGAACCGGCGGTGAGCTCAGAAGTGCTTGCGCCCCGACAATCGCTCGACTTGCGAGATCTCGTGGTCCGCTACGGGTTCATCGCCGTCACGGTGCTGTTCTTCACCTTCTTCTATCTGACGATTCCGGCGTTTCGCCTGTCGACGACGATGTTCTCGATGCTCAAGTTCACGTCGGTGGTCGCGATCGCCGGTCTCGGCGTGACCGTCACGATGGTCGTCGGTGGACTCGATCTGTCGGTGGGAGCCACATCGGGGATGGCCGTGACCGTCGCTGCGATGACGATGGTCATCTACGCGCAACAGGGCTCGGTGGCGATCATCGCCGTCCTGGTCGCCGGAGCGCTGATCGGTGCGTTCAACGCCCTTCTGATCGTCGTGTTCAAGATCCCCGATCTCCTTGCGACGCTTGCCACGATGTTCTTGATACAGGGCCTCAAACTGATACCCGTTCAGGGTCAGTCCGTATCCTCAGGGCTGATTCTGCGAGACGGGTCTGTTGCACCGGGCAAGTTCACGACAGGGTTCCTCCACATCAACAGAGGGTCCCTCGGGCCGGTGCCGTACCCCGTTGTGATCTTCGCGGTCCTGACGATCGCTACCTGGTTCTTCCTGTCACGTACCAAATGGGGCCGCATCATGTACGCCATCGGTTCGAACCCGGAGGCGGCGAGGCTGGCCGGTGCTCGTGTCGGTCGGTACAAGGCGCTCGCCTACATGATCTCCGGCGTCTTTGCGGCAGTTGCCGGGCTGATCCTCGCTTCACGGATCGGCCAGGGTGACATCTCAGCGGGGAACTCGTTGCTGCTCGATGCGGTCGCAGTCGCCCTCGTCGGAACGTCGGTTCTCGGAGCGAACAAGCCGAACGCGCTTGGTACAGCACTCGGTGCGATCCTCATCGGGATCCTTCTCACAGGCACGACGATGATGAACTTCCCGTACTACTGGCAGGACGTCGTCAAGGGCCTCGTTCTCCTCATCGCTCTGGTCTTCTCGTTCACGCTGTCACGCAAGAAGCACCGCCACGTTGCGGCGGTCCCGCTGTGATGGGCACCGGAGAACCGGTACGGCGTACCGTCTGGCTCGATTCAGCGGACCCCGAGTCGGTTCGAGTCATCGATCAGTGCCTGCTCCCGTTCGAGTACGCGGAAGTTTCGATACGCACAGCGGAAGGCATGGCAGCCGCGATTCGGGACATGGTCGTGCGCGGCGCCGGGTGCATAGGGGCATCGGCCGGATACGGGATGTACCTCGCTGCGCTCGAAGCGAGGTACATGTCCGGTGCAGATGGCGCTGCTCACCTCGAACGTGCGGGTGCAGCCCTCGAGGCGAGCAGGCCGACCGCAGTCAACCTCAGCTGGGCCGTTCAACGACAGCTCGGGGAACTCGCGGGTATCACTGCTGGAGACGAACGTGTCACCAGAGCGAGGGAGATCGCCGAATCGATCGCGGACGAGGACGTTGCAAGCTGTGCAGCGATCGGACAGTACGGACTCGGGCTCATCGAGGAGATCTACGCACGTACCTCGAGACCGGTGAACGTCATGACACACTGCAACGCAGGGTGGCTTGCGTTCGTATCACATGGCACGGCCACGGCCCCGATGTACGCAGCTCACGACGCAGGGATCCCCGTCCACGTATGGGTGAGCGAGACACGCCCGCGCAATCAGGGAGCACGTCTCACGGCGTGGGAGCTCGGTGAGCACGGTGTTCCCCACACGCTGATCGTGGACAACGCCGCTGGTCACCTCATGCAGCACGGAAAGGTCGACCTCATCATCGTTGGAAGTGACCGTACGACGATCAACGGGGACGTTGCCAACAAGATCGGTACGTACATGAAGGCTGTGGCCGCAGCCGACAACGACATCCCCTTCTACGCGGCTCTGCCATCGAGTACTTTCGATCCGTCGAGTAGGGACGGCCTTGCGGACATCCCGATCGAGGAACGCGATCCGAGAGAGGTGACGAACGCGACAGCGTTCCACGACGGGCATCAGATCGAACCTCGCGTTGCCGCCCCGGGCACGGGGGCGATCAACTACGGATTCGACGTGACGCCTGCTCGGCTCGTGGCGGGGATCATCTCCGAACGCGGGATCTGTCGGGCGAGCGAGGAGTCGATCCTCTCTCTCTATCCCGAGTTCGTCGGCGGGGTGATCTCCAGATGACCCGTTCACGACACGACTACACACGGGGGAAACTGTGAAGAACCGATGGGACGACGCCGATGCAGGGGCTCACGAGGGGATCCTCGGAGCCTGTGTGTATGCATCACAGCTCCTGGGACGAGAGCCATCACTCGTCCTCGTGGGTGGCGGAAACTCCTCCGTCAAGGAGAGACAGACCGATGCGTACGGTGAGGATGTCGAGGTGCTCTGGATCAAGGGCAGTGGGTGGGATCTCGCAGAGATAGCGACA
>JAJRYI010000500.1 GCA_024275815.1 Actinomycetes bacterium
AGATCGGTCGGTTCGAGCACGATCGAGATGTCGGCCGACACCAGCCAGGACACCGCGTCGAGCACGGCTTCGAGTCCGTTGTTCGCTGCAGGCCCCTCCTCAGCGTCGTAGAACACGCACACGAGGCCGCCCGTCGTCTCCCGGATCCCTTCGTCGAGAAGCTCCATCATGACGGCGAGCCCGGACTTCATGTCGGAGGAGCCGAGGCCCACGAGGCGATCCCCGACCAATCTCGCTTTGGGGTCTCCCTGGACGGGAACCGTGTCGGTGTGCCCGTAGAGTGCCACGAACGATCCGCCATCGACCGGGCGGCCCACCACGAGCGAGTTGCCGACTCGTTGCGTGGTGTACCGCTCTGCGTAGCGAGCTTCTATCCACGAGCACAGACGATCCTCGTCTCCCGTGACCGACGGGGTGTCGACGAGCTCGATGAGCGTCTCGAGGATCGTCACACCTGTACCTCGAAGGTACGCAGCGCATCGTTGAGCGATGTCTTTCGATCGGTCGAAGCGGTTCGCTTGCCGACGATGAGGGCACACTGGAGGTCGTAGATGCCTGCCGGGAACTCCTTGGGTCGGGTTCCGGGGATCACCACAGAGTTGGACGGGACGACGCCGCGCATCTCGACGGGCTTGGACCCCGTCACGTCGATGATCGGTGTCGATGCCGTGATCGTCGTGTTGGCCCCGAGGACTGCGCCCTCCTCCACCAACACCCCTTCGACGACGATGCTCCGTGACCCGATGAACGCACCATCCTCGATGACCACCGGCCTGGCGCCCGGCGGTTCGAGAACTCCACCGATGCCGACACCGCCGCTGAGATGCACGTCCTTGCCGATCTGGGCACAGGAACCAACGGTTGCCCAGGTGTCGACCATCGTCCCGGATCCGACGTACGCGCCGATGTTGATGTACCCGGGCATCACCACGACCCCCGGCTCACAGAACGCTCCGTACCGGATGGTGCCGGGGGGCACAACGCGGATTCCCTGATCGGCCAGCCCGGTCTTGGTCGGGATCTTGTCGTGGTACTCGAAAGGACCTGCCCCGAAGGTCCGGACCTCGGTGATCCTGAAGTACAGGAGGATCGCCTCCTTGACCCACTGGTTGACCACCCAGTCGCCACCGATCTTCTCGGCGACACGAAGTTGACCACGATCGAGCAGAGCGATCGTGCGATGGACGGCCTCGACGACATCTCCAAGTTCGAGATCACCCGCGTAGGCTCTATCGATGAGTTCACGATCCGTCATGGGTACCTCCGGCCTCACAGCGCTTGTTCGAGTTGTCGGGCAGCTTCCGTGCATTCTTCCAGAGCGGGGACCAAAGCGAGGCGAATGTAGCCCTCGCCTCCTTCACCGAAGAACCTGCCGGGTGACACGACGATGCCGTGCTCGAGCAGGCGGTCGGTGATGGCGATGTCGTCGCCGACACGGACCCACAGATAGAGGCCAGCGCGTGACGCGACGATCTCCATACCCGCCTCGATGAACGCACGTTCGAGAATCCGTCGCTTGGCGGTGAAGATCTTCCTCCGATCGGCAGCGTGTTCATCATCACTCCACGCGGCGATCGCAGCCCCCTGAACGAAGTCGGGCGACGCTGTTCCCGTCGTTGAACGCAACGACGTCAACGCTGCGATCGCATCGGCATCACCCACGATCGCTCCCGATCGGTAGCCGGTCATTCCCGATCTCTTCGACAACGAGAGATACACCAGGGCTCCTGTCATATCCGGCCCTGCGACCTGGAGAACGGATGCCGGGCCCTGCGGATAGGCCTCGTCCTCGTACACGTCGGCGTAGCACTCGTCGGACAGGAGCAACGCATCTTCTGCAACACAACGCCGGTACAGCGTGTCGAGATCTTCGATCGACGTGACTGCTCCCGATGGGTTGTGCGGGGTGCACGTCCACACGAGGCGGGTTCGAGCCCATGCCTCGTCGGGAACGTTCGAGGCACGCATCACGAAGTCGTCACCGAGAACGACCCGCACCAGCTCGGCTCCCGCGAACATCGCGCCCCGCTCATAGACCGGATACCCGGGCGAAGGGAACGCGACGGCGTCCCGGGAACCGCCGTCGATGAACGCCAATGGGGTCGAGAAGATCGACTCCTTCGAACCACTCGTCGGGATGATCTGTGTGGCGGGGTCCACGGCGACGCCGTGCCGTCGCTCGACGTAGCCAGCGATCGCAGCCCGCAGATCGTCTCGACCTGCCGCGGTCGGGTACTGGGAGACCTCGGGCACAGACTGCACGAGAGCATCGACGATGAACCCGGGAGTCGGCTCTCTCGGGTCACCGATCGAGAAGTCGATCACACCAAGACCCGCACGCTGCCTCGCAACGACCCTCTCACGCAGTGTGGCGATCGGATAACTTCCAAGCGACTCGAGTACAGGGTTCAGTTTCATCGTGACAACGGTAGCGGGCAACGTGCGATCGTTCGCCCTGGGCGCTCCTACCATCCCGCACGATGAACACCACCGGATACCGCGTGACCTACGCGCTGCTTGGAATAGCTCTGGCCGCCATCATCGGTGGTTCGATATTCCTGATACCAGCAGGTGACCCCGAACAACTTCCCGATGCCGTCGAACGGTACGCACCAGGTGACGGGGACCTTGCGATCAACCCCGTCAAGGTGATGATCGATCTCAAACCCAACTACGAAGCGCGTTTCGTGATCGACGGTGTCCCGATCCCCCAGGATCAAGTGAACTCCATCTTCGAGACGGGTCGTCACGAGTTCGAACCCGGGGAGGGTAAGGTCATCGAGCGTTGGACTCCGGGCGAGCACACGGTCGTCGTGTCGTGGCTCGGTGGCATCCGGTCCACAGATACAGGCACTCTCGTGTGGACGTTCCGGGTGCAGTGAAAAGGAGAACACCGTGAGCTGCTCGTACACCTACGACCCCGACACATGGCACCCGATACTTGCAGGCGCCGTTGCCGGGTCCATCGCTGCGATCATGGCAGGCCTTCTCTCACTGGTTCTTCCCAGCCCGGATGAGACCGTCGCCAACAGCCTCACCGTCGTGCTGACGTCGATCGTTCTCGGTGTCGTCGCTGGAGGGCAGTGGAGGCGCCTGCGTGCCTCGAACAACGCGCCGAAGATCTTCGCATGGTCGATGGCCGGTGGGTTCCTGATCGCCATGATGGCGATCGCCCTCATCGACGTCACCGTCCTATCGTCACTCATCCCCTACGTGACACCTCTCGCGGCGTTGATCTTCATCACGCTCGGGTTCTTCGTCC
>JAJRYI010000501.1 GCA_024275815.1 Actinomycetes bacterium
GAAGTCGACTTCTTCCCCGATACGGTCGACGCCGTCGTCGAGTTCCTCGAACCGTATCCGTTCGACTTCCTCATCGCGTCGACACACTGGCTTGGCGCATGGGGTATCGATCTGGCGGAGCAGGACTACGAGTTCGATCGCCGAGGCCATCTCCGCTCCTACGAGGAGTACTTTGCAATGGAGACGCGCCTTGCGGCCTCCGGCCACTTCGACGTGCTGGCCCATGCCGACGTCGTCAAGAAGCGTGGCGTGAAGCTGGATGACACTCCCTCAGACATGTATGAGGAGCTCGCTGTTGCAGCGGCGCGTGGAGGCATGGCCGTCGAGGTATCGACGGCGGGACTCTTCCAGCCGGCCCGAGAGATGTATCCGGCGCGGCCACTGCTCGAGCGTTTCCACACACACGACGTCCCGATCACCCTTGCGTCAGATGCTCACGTTCCGCAGAACTGTGGCAGAGAACTGTCCAAGGCGGTCGACCTCGCTCGCTCGGTCGGTTACAGGCAGCGGATAGAGTTCACAGGGAGAAGGGGTACGCTCGTTCCTCTCTGAAGTAGCTACGGTTGTCCAAGACCACTGGTGGCTTGCAACGAGCCATACACTCCCAACCGATTCGAACGAAAGACCATGATGTCAGGAAATGCCAGCTTCGACCTGCAAGACGCAGCGGTCGTCTCCATCGCCCACGTGGACGCCCCCCAGGTCGTGACGTCGAGCGAGATCGATGAACAACTCGCCGACACCTACGAACGTGTTGGCGCCCAGCCCGGTCTTCTCGAAAGCCTTGCGGGTATCCGGGAACGACGTTGGTGGCCCGAGGGATATCTCTTCACCGACGCTGCGGCAGCAGCCGGTGTCAAAGCCATAGAAGCAGCTGGAATCCGCCCAGACGACATCGGTCTCCTCATCGACACATCGGTGTGTCGGGACCGCCTCGAACCATCCTCGGCGGTCACCGTGCACAACACACTCGACCTACCGAGTTCATGTATGAGCTTCGACCTGTCCAACGCCTGCCTCGGGTTCGTGAACGCGCTCCAGGTGGCAGGCAACATGATCGACGGGGGTCAGATCGACTATGCGTTGATCGTCGATGGCGAGGGAAGCCGGGGCCTTCAGGAAAGTACGATCGCCCGCCTCGCGGGACCGGAGACGACGATGGGGGACCTCTTCGCTGAGTTCGCTTCGTTGACACTCGGGTCCGGCGGTGCCGCAGCAGTGGTGGGGCGTCACTCGGACAACCCGGGGAGCCATCGCATCGTCGGTGGCATCGCTCGTGCCGATACGAGCCACCACGACATCTGTGTGGGCAGCCTCGAGGGGATGCGGACCGACACCAAGGCCCTTCTCGACGCAGGCCTGTACGTCTCCAAGCTGGCGTGGGGAGACGCAGACGAGCGTGGCTGGCTCGATGCGGACCGCTACATCGTCCATCAGGTGTCCCAGGTGCACACCGCGATGCTGAACGAACTTCTCGGTCTCGATCCGGCGAAAGTGCCGCTCACGTTCCCGACGCTCGGCAACGTGGGTCCCGCATCCATCCCGATCACCCTCTCGATGGAGTCCGACTCCCTGAGTCCGGGAGACAAGGTGCTCCTCATGGGGATCGGATCCGGGATCAACGCTTCTGCCATCGAACTGATCTGGTGAGCCCGGCCGCCCACCGTTCGGCACAGCTACCGCCGCCGGGTCTCGAGGGACTCGACTCGAAGTGGTCGCGCCTCGTCACGACTCCCGCCCTCGACGGCGTCGGGCGAACCTGGCACGTACTCGACAACCGGGTCCCGGATCCCGTGGTCACGCTCCTGTGCGTCCACGGCAACCCGACCTGGTCGTACCTGTGGCGTGATCTTGTAGCGTCGGCGCCTCGTGGTGTACGGGTCGTTGCCATCGATCACCTCGACATGGGGTTCTCGGAGCGAACCGGCACGACACGACGCCTTGCACAGAGGATCGACGACCTCTGCGCGCTCACCGACACCCTCGGAATCGA
>JAJRYI010000502.1 GCA_024275815.1 Actinomycetes bacterium
CTCCGCTTCCACCTTCCCGAGGCGCTCCCCGAGCGCTCGACCCAGTTGCTGTTGGGACTCGCTGAGCGAATCCGTCAACGCCCTGGAGGAGTCGACCTGCTGTTTGGCAACCGTATCGACCTTGCCGACGAGCATCTGTTGTGACTGCATCAACTCGGCCATCCGCTGCTCGAGTGCCGCGGCGTACGGGTCCTGGGCTCCCCGGGCCGAACGCATCTGGAGATAGGCGAGGGTTCCGACCCCGATCACGACCGCGACCAACAACACGATGAGGAGTACTTCGATCACGATCGATGCCCTTCCGTTTCCGTCTTCACACCTATCTGCAGGGTAAGGGATGGGGGTGACAGAAAGGCTCGACCGCTGTCGGCCATTGGCCATCGGCCATCGGCGGAAGCGCCGCCTGCGGTTACAGGTGCAGGGCGAATGTCACGGCGTCGAGGGTTGCCGGGACCGCCGGCGGGAACTCGATGTCGGCGGTCGCGGTGTCTGGGTCCTTGAGCCCGTGCCCGGTGACCGTGCACACGACGTCTCCTTCGGGAAGGCCCGCAGCGAACTTCATGATCCCTGCAACACCTGCAGCCGACGCCGGCTCACAGAACACGCCGACCTTCGTTGCAAGGAAGCGGTAGGCAGCGAGGATCTCGTCGTCGGTGACCGCCTCGATCCTGCCACCGGATGCATCCCTCGCTTCGATCGCACCATCCCACGAAGCCGGGTTCCCGATCCGGATCGCGGTTGCGACCGTCTCTGGCTCGTCGAACACCTCACCGAACACGATCGGTGCAGCACCGGAGGCCTGGAACCCCCACATCTGCGGCTTCTCGTCGATCTCGGTGTAGCCCTTCCAGTAGGCCGTGATGTTCCCGGCGTTGCCGACGGGCAACGCATGGACCGCGGGTGCGTGACCGAGATCGGCAACGACCTCGAAGGCAGCGGTCTTTTGGGCTTCGATCCGGTAGGGGTTGACCGAGTTGACGAGCGCCATGTCGAAACGCTCCGACAGCGACATCACGATCGCGAGCGCGTCGTCGAAGTTCCCGTCGATCGGCACGATCGTTGCACCGTGCGCGATCGCCTGTGCGAGCTTGCCTGCAGCGATCTTGCCGGAGGGCAGCACAACGACACAGCCGATTCCCGCCCTCGCTGCGTACGCGGCAGCGGACGCCGACGTGTTGCCGGTCGATGCACACACGACGGCGGTTGCACCGGACTCGATCGCCTTGGAGACGGCGAGCGTCATGCCTCTATCCTTGAACGAACCGGTCGGGTTGAGACCTTCGAACTTCAGGTAGACGTCGCGCTCGACGACGTCGGCTACCGCAGGTGCCGGGATCAGGGGCGTTCCCCCTTCGAGCAACGTGACGATCGGCGTGGCATCACTCACGGGGAGACGATCACGATGCTCTGTGATCACCCCACGCCATCTCACGGGTTCGTCCCAAGCACACGGATCACGGACGCGACCTCGATGACCTCATCGATCTTGCGCAACGATGCAATGGCCTCCCTCTGGGATGCCTCCGGGGCACTGTGCGTCACGACGATCAACGCCGCCTCGTCGTCGACACCCTCCTGCCACACCGAGCGGATCGACACGCCTGCATCGCCGAACCCCGAAGCGATCTGGGCGAGCACACCGGGCCGATCGTCGACCTGCAAGCGAACGTACCAACGAGTCTGGATGTCGGCAAAGGGAACGAGGTCTCCCGGCGAGAACCGGATGCGCGGCGCAACCTGAGCACCAGCGAGCGTCTCGCGCGCTGCGTCGATGACGTCCCCGAGCACTGCGGTCGCTGTCGGCTCTCCACCGGCGCCCGGGCCTGCGAACAACAACGACTCGATAGCGACTCCCTCGATGAACACGGCGTTCATCGCTCCCCGGATCGATGCCAGCGGATGATCCAGCGGGATCATTGCAGGGTGCACGCGGGCGCTCACCCCATCGGCCGTGCGCTCACAGACCGCGACCAGCTTCACGACGTATCCGAACTCGGCTGCGAACGACATGTCCACCGCCGTGAGGTCTTCGATCCCCTCCGCGTAGACATCCTCGACGCCAACCCACGTTCCGAATGCGAGAGACGCCAGGATCGCGGCCTTCGCCGCGGCGTCTGCACCCGATACGTCGGCGGTCGGGTCCGTCTCTGCGTAGCCGAGTTCCTGTGCAGCGGCGAGCGCGGCAGCGTAGCTTGCGCCCTCCTCGGCCATCTGGGTCAAGATGTAGTTCGTCGTCCCGTTCACGATGCCAAGCACACGGTCGAGCCGCTCCCCCGCCAGCGTCTCGGACAGTGGTCGGATGATCGGTATCCCACCACCCACAGCAGCTTCGAAGAGAAGTGGGACACCGGCGCGCTCGGCAGCAGCGATGAGCTCAGGGCCCCGCGACGCGATGAGTTCCTTGTTCGCGGTGACAACCGGCTTGCCCGCTTCGAGCGCTGCAAGGATGAGGTCCCCGGCTGGATCCTTGCCTCCCATGACCTCGACCACGAGTGCGACCGTCGGGTAGTTCACGACCTCGAAAGGATCATCGGTGAGAAGGCCCTCCGTCACCTCGAAATCGCGTTCGCGTTCGAGATCGTTCACCCCGATCCGTCGCACGTCGAACGTGAGTCCGGTCTTGGCTGCAATCGCGTCGGACTCGCCGACGAGCCTGCGCACGAGCGCCCCGCCGACTGTTCCGGCCCCGAGGAGCCCTATCCCGATCGATCGTTCCATGAGAACCGCGACGATAGCCGGTTTGGAGGCTGCGGCGTTCACCAGCTAGGCAGGTCTGTGAATGCCTTCAGCGTTCTCCCAGCTGCGCCGACAACCCTGTATGGGCAAGACGACGTACCTCGCGCGGGTTCTGATCGCACTCGTCGTCGCCCTCTCCCTCATGATGATCACCCCTTCGAGCGCTTTGGCCACAGAGGATCAGGAACCTGTGACGGCGACCGAAACGGAGCCTCCCGACCCGAACGCCGGGGTGGCGACACCGCCTGAAGATGCCGGGCAACCACCCTCGGTGGACCCGACCGATCCGGGTCCCGCGACGATTGCACCGAAGCCTCCCCCTCAGGGGCCGGTACCCACGTTCACACCGGTTCGTCGCATCAAAGCGAAGAGGAAGCTCGTATTCCCCATCGTGGGCGTGACGAAGTACTACGCAGGGTTCGGTGATTGCCGTGACAACTGCACCAGGGAACACTTCGGTGTCGACATCCTGACGTACGGATGGAAAGGCCTCCCCGTCGTCGCTGCTCAGGACGGCACCGTGACCAAGGTCACCTACGACAAGGGAAAGGCAGGGTGCTCCCTCCGGATTCGGGGGCGGGACCGCTGGGAGACGAGGTACGTCCACCTCAACAACGACACCCCCGGTGGCGACGAGACCGGCTACCCGTGCCCGGCACCGGGAATCGAGGTGGGGACGAAGGTGACGGCCGGCCAGATCATCGGGTGGGTCGGCGACAGTGGGAACGCGGAGCACACGGTGCCGAACCTCCACTTCGAGCTTCGGACACCCGGTGGCTACCCCGTCGATCCGTACCCGTCTCTGCGAGCTTCCGACAAGATCGTGTACGAGTGGCTCCCCTCGGACCCGGCGGTGATGAGCCGCACACTGGTCGAGGCGAACTGGGGGTCTTCAGAGTCGATCGTCGTCTTGATCCCGGCGTCGGAGGTAAGCAAGCTCTCGACGGACGGGACGACCGTGTCGCGGTACAGCACACCGATCCTCTTCATCGACCCGACAGATACGGCACCGGCACTCGAGGAGGTCACCCGGATGGGTGTGAGCCGTGTCGTCATCATGTCGGACGACGACACGATGTGGCTCGAGGAGATCGTCAGACCCTATGCACAGATCGTCGAGACGACACAGTTCCCCGAGATAGCCGAACGCTCTTTGCGCTTCGTGCCCGATTCCACGGAACCGGCCACGATCGAGCACTCCCCACGCGACAGGTTCGTGACGATCATCGCCGGCGCCATCGACCGCATCCGCCGTAAGAAGAACGTCACCGCGTACGACGAGTACACAGCCGAGCACATCGCCGTCACCTTCGACAACGGGCGTTGGGGACGCGAGCGCATCGGGAGCAGGTCCTCGAGCAAGCCGGTTCGCGACGCCGACAAGGACGTGCTGTGGTGGAACACCGGAGACGGCTGGGTCGCCACTGAACTACTCGACGACATCCCTCCACCGGGGTTCGCCTATCTCACCGAGAAACGCGTGAACCCGTGGACGCTCACCTACCTTGCAAGCCTGTCGGCGCTTCCTCCCACCCCCGTGTGGTGGGGCGACGGAGCCTGACACCGACGTTGCTCCTTCAGTCGACGTCGCGAGCGACCAGGTCGCGGTAGGACTCGCGCTCGACGACGAGGCGCGGGACCCCTGAGTGCACGAACACGACTGCGGGACGCAGCACCTTGTTGTAGTTCGATCCCATCGAGTGCCCGTACGCACCGGTGACGGGTGTCGCGAGGAACCCGCCGACGACGAGGGACTCGGGTACGTGAGCGTCTCGCACGATGATGTCACCGGATTCGCAGTGCTTCCCGACGATGCGGACCGTCTCTGTGCGTGGGGCATCGACGTCGGTGACCGAGATGGCCTCGTACCCGCTGCCGTAGAGCACCGGACGAGGGTTGTCCGACATGCCGCCGTCGACGGCGACGTACGTTCGGATGCCGGGCACGCGTTTGATCGTTCCGACCGTGTACACCGTCACTGCAGCCGTCGCCACGATCGTCCGGCCGGGTTCGGCAGATACCGTCGCTCCGATCCCGGCCCTCTGTACGGCCTCGCGAACCTGATCGGCCCACTCCGAGATCGTCCCGGACTTCTCACCCTCGACGTACGCGACACCGAGGCCACCACCGATGGAGAACTCGGTTGCTCCTGAGTCCTTGACGAACGGTGCAAGAGCGTCGATCGCCTTTCCGAAGGAGCTCACGTCGAACACCTGACTGCCGATGTGGGCGTGGACACCGATGAACTCCATCGATGGGGACGACCGGACACGGTCGATCGCCGCCTGGGCAACGCCGTCTGTGAGTGGGAACCCGAACTTCGAGTCGGTCACGCCCGTTTGGAGGTACTCGTGGGTGTGCGCTTCGATCCCCGGATTCATCCTGAGTAAGACGGCGGGCACAGTTGCACCACTTGCAACGAGCGCCTCGATGCGGTCGATCTCGTCCCACGAGTCGACGACGATTCGCCCCACACCGTGCTCGAGGGCCATCTCGATCTCCGCTGTGGACTTGTTGTTCCCGTGGAAGACGATGCGTTCGGGCGGCACACCGGCGTGGAGGGCAACGTACATCTCACCGCCGGTGGACACGTCGATCTTCATCCCCTCTTCGTGCACGAGCCTGGCCATGGCCGTGCACAGGAACGCCTTGGATGCGTACGCCACGTCGGGTCCGAACGCCGAGACTGCCTCGCGACATCGTGCCCGCAGATGCTCCTCGTCGTAGATGAACAGTGGTGTGCCGAACTCGTGTGCAAGGTCCGAGACGTCGCATCCACCGATGACGAGACGGCCTTCGTCGACCTTCGCCGAGTCCGGAAGGAGGTGCCGAGGGAACACGTCGCCGTTCACATCCGGTCCGGAATCTCGATGCCGAGGAGGTCGAGCAAGCGTGTCAGGACATCGAGGGTGAGCGACACGAGCCTGAGCCATGACGCTTGCCTGACGCTGTCGGGTTCGCTGAGGATGTGGCAGTGCTCGTAGAACCTCGAGAAGTCCGTCGCGACCTCGTACGCGTACTCTGCAAGCACGTTGGGGGCACGAAGGTCGGCAGCGCGGTTGATCGTCTCGGGTAAGCGCGCCAACCTCAGCATCAGGTCGCGTTCCTGGGCGACCGTCGGGGCAACGATGTCTCTCGCCTCGAGTCCACCGTCGGATGCCTTGCGCAGGATCGACTTGATCCGCACAGCCGAGTACTGCAGATACGGACCGGTCTTGCCCTCGAACGCCGAGAACCTCTCGAGGTCGAAGATGTAGTTCGACGTGCGGTGATTGGAAAGATCACCGAACTTGAGCGCAGCGACACCGACCTGACGTGCGATCTCCTCACGCTCTTGTGGCGGGTACCCCTCAGCGATGTTGGCCTCGTCGAGGCGAGCACGAGCCGCGTCCGTCACGAGCGCGATCAGGTCCGCAAGGCGCAGTACCCCTCCCTCTCTCGTTTTGAAAGGCTTGCCGTCCTTGCCGTTCACGGTGCCGAACGCGATGTGCTCGACACCGGCGTCATCGGGAAGGATCCCCATGATGCGAGCAGCACGGAACACCTGCTCGAGGTGAAGACCCTGACGGGCGTCGACGACGTACAGACCGAGATCCATCCCCATGTCCTGGACCCGCATCTCGATCGTTGCAAGGTCGGTGGTCGAGTACAGGTAGGAGCCATCAGAGCGCGTCAGCAGCAGTGGAGGCAGTTCCTTCTTGTCCTCGGGGCGCGTCACGTCCACGACGACGGCGCCGTCGGACTCCCTGGCAACGCCTGCGGCGAGCGCACGCTGGACCATCGGCTCGAGGCGATCACGCACCGTCGACTCGCCGTACCAGAGATCGAACTCAACACCGAGAGCCTCGAAGTCCTTGCGTTGTTCGGTGACCGACACGTCGTGGAAATGCTGCCAGAGGGCCAGATAGCCGGCTCTGCCGTTCTGGAGTTCGAAGGTCGCGACGCGCGCCCGCTCGGCTACCTCCGGGTCCTCGGCGCACCGTTGGGTGATCACCGGGTACATCTCGGAGAGATCATCGAGGGTCACGGGGGACTCGGTGGGATACGGACCGTTGGCTTCAACGTCGTATCCGGCATCGAAGTACACGAGTTCGGGTCGACGGTCCTGGAGTTCGACGATGAGCTGGCCCATCGGCATCCCCCAGTCACCCATGTGGATGTCTCCGATCGTCTCGTGACCCAGGAATCTGAAGAGCCTCTTGACGCTCTCACCGATGATGGCAGCACGAAGGTGCCCGACGTGGAGGGCCTTGGACATGTTGGGGCCGCCGTAGTCGACGATCACGGTCGATGGCTCACTCACCGCATCGACGTCGAGCCGATCGGACCCAGCCATCGAGTCTGCCACTGCTGCCAGGGCCGCATCGACCACCGTGATGTTGATGAATCCGGGGCCGGCGATGTCGAGTGAAGCGATCAGGTCGGGTGCGTCCACACGTCCGAGGACCGCCTCTGCGAGTGCCCTGGGGTTACGACCGGCCGCCTTGGCAGCACCAAGAGCACCGTTGCACTGGTAATCCGCGAGTTCAGGTCGCTGCGACACCGCAACGGCACCGAAGGACGGGTCGACACCCTCAGCAGCGAACGCCGGGGCGAAGAGATCGGTGAGTTGCTGTTGCAGAGACATTCCGTTCCGTATCTGTCGGCGGCCCGGCGTGTGGAAGGCCGGTGATGAGTGCACAAGGTTACAATCCGCGTGAGCCCCAGTAGCTCAGGGGATAGAGCACCGGCCTCCGGAGCCGGGAGCGCTGGTTCGATTCCAGCCTGGGGCACTTCTTTCCACGATCTGTCCCCCCTTCAGGGGGCATCCGCGGTTTGAGTGTCGGCGATTGCCCGCTATGTCAATCCCCGTACGGGTTTCGCGGCGTGGAGACCTGAACATCTTCCATGCACGGCGCCGGGTTCTTCGGTCCTCCCGTCCCCCCTTCAGGGGGGACGGCAGAGCGAGGGACGAGCGATGCAGGGGGGAGGGCGAGCCTGCGAGCACGAAGTGGAACCAACCCGTGCGCGGGACCATGCCGTACCGCGCTCGCAGGCTCGCAGGCCCCCCTCGCTCGAAGACTCAC
>JAJRYI010000061.1 GCA_024275815.1 Actinomycetes bacterium
ACAACACGGACGGTACCCCCATGTCGAATGAGGACTGGAACAAGGGGTTTGCGAAGTCGCTCGCGGTCTATCTCAACGGGCAGGCGATCCCGACGCTCGACGACCACGGGGAGCGTGTCATCGATGACAGTTTCCTCATCCTGTTCAACGCTCACTCGGAACCGGTGAGGTTCACGATGCCGGCTGATCTCGCGGAGCTCGAGTGGGAGATCATGCTGTACTCCGAGACCGGCCTCGAGCCGGAGCTGCCGATCGCCGCTCCCGAGACGGGAGAGGTCGAGGGATGGTCTGTGATGCTCTTGAGAAAGCGCAACGGGAGGGAAACGTGAAGGTCCTGTTTGCCACCGCTGAGTTTTCGCCACTCGTCAGCGTTGGTGGTCTCGCCGATGCATCAGCGGGCCTCGTTCACGCTCTTCGCGATGCCGGCCTCGAGGTAGAGGTCGTGCTTCCCGACTATCGAGCCTGGGAACTCGAGGACGAGTCGGTCCTTCCGCTGAACGTGCCAGGTTGGGCATCCCCTGCGGTCGCGCGCTCGGGGAGGGTCGAAGGTGCTGGCCGGGTAACACTGATCGACGTCCCGGGGATCGAGCGGCCGAACCCCTACGTCGATGACTCTGGGAGTGGATGGCCGGACAACCCCGATCGGTTCTTCGCGTTCTCGGCGGCGGTCGCTGCGTTGGTCACCCTCCGGGACCCCGACCTCGTACATTGCAACGACTGGCACACGGCGGCAGTGCCGGGATTCCTCGATGGATCCACATCGATCGTTCTGACGATCCACACGCTCGGATACCAGGGGTGGACGTCCGGCGGCTGGTTGAACCGGATCCCAAACAGCCCCGACCTCTTCGGGTGGCATGGAGGCACGAACCCGCTCGCCGGCGGTATCCAGCTCGCGGACGCCGTGGTCGCAGTGAGCCCAACCTACGCACGAGAGATCCTTCGACCGGACACAGGGTCGGGGCTGGACAGGGTTCTGCGCGATGTGGGTGACCGCCTGGTTGGAATTCGCAACGGCATCGACACATCGATCTGGAACCCTGCCGAGGACGCTCTCATCCCACAGACGTACACGGTGGATCGGATCGAGGACAAGGACGTGTGCCGCGTCGAGCTCATCGAGTCGGTTGGTTGGAGCGACGTTGATGTCCCGACGGTTGGGCTCGTGTCGCGTCTCGTCGAGCAGAAAGGCATCGACATGGCACTCGACACCATCACGTACGCCGACCATGTCCCGTTCCGCATGGTTCTCGTGGGCTCGGGGGAGCAGTGGATCGCCGACCGTGCCCGAAGCGTGAGCGAGAGCCACCCGGAGCGCCTCTGGTTCTTCGATGGGTACGACGTCCCTCTCGCACATCGGGTGTTCGCCGGATCCGACATGGTGCTCATGCCGAGCCGTTTCGAACCGTGTGGGCTGGCTCAGATGCAAGCGATGGAGTACGGGACCATCCCCGTTGTCACGAGTGTTGGCGGACTCGTCGACACGGTCATCGATGCCGACCGGGACCGTGAGGAGGGGACGGGATTTGCCAGTGCAACGGTCGATACGGCAGGTGTCGTCGACGCTCTCCATCGTGCCACCAGGGCGTGGAAGGACTTACGTCGACGTCGGGTTATCCAGCGCAGGGGGATGTCTGCGGACTGGTCCTGGCGGAGACCCGCCCGGCGCTACATCGACGTGTACGAGAACGCGTTGCGTGGGAAGGGCCGATAGCCGGTGGGCTCGCCGCTGTCGGTGCGTTCGGCCTGAGGGCCTCTCTTGTCGGCCGTCGGTTCGCTAGCTGGGCTCGCTTTCGGGGCGCGCGATCCTCTGGCGGATGGCAGATGGCCGATGGCCGTCTACCCGTACGAGACGGTCTCACCTTTGCCGATCGCGACGACGCCGCCGTCGGATACCGTGAAGTCTTCACGGTCGCGATCCGCATCGACGCCGATCTCCCGGTTCCTCGGGACGACGACCTTCTTGTCGATGATCGCGTTCTTCACCACGGCACCGGCACCGATGACAACGTCGTCGAAGATGATCGCGTTCTCCACGACTGCCCCGGGTTCGATGCGTACGTTCGGAGAGATCACGGAGTGCTCCACCGTCGCACCCGTGATGATGGATCCTGCAGAGACCATCGAGTTGGCGACACGCCCGGCACCGAACTCTCCGTGGGCCACGATCTTGGCCGGCGGCAGTGTGCGATACCCCGTGAACACGGGCCAGTCGTCGTTGTAGAGGTTGAAGATGGGGTGTGGATCGACGAGATCCATGTTCGCCGCGTAGTACGAGTCGAGGGTCCCAACGTCCCTCCAGTAGTGCCGGTCCCGGGGTGTCTCGCCCGGTACGACGTTGTCGAAGAAGTCGTACACGTGGGCTTCGCCTGAAGACACGAGAGCAGGGATGATGTCACCACCGATGTCCCTGCCCGATCCGTGGGATGCGGCATCGGCGTTGAGTATGTCGATGAGCACGTCCGTCGTGAACACGTAGTTCCCCATGGATGCGAGAACCTGCTCCGGGTTGTCTGGCAACCCCTTGGGATCGGACGGTTTCTCGCGAAACGCCGTGATGAGCGACGAGTCTGCTTCCCTCTCGATGACGCCAAACTGCGTTGCCTGGTCGATCGGCACGCGAATCCCCGCCACTGTGACGCCTGCTCCGCTGTCGATGTGGTGGTGGAGCATCTGGTTGGGATCCATCCGGTAGATGTGGTCCGCACCGAACACGAAGATGTACTTCGGCTGCTCATCGTCGATGAGGTTCATGTTCTGG
>JAJRYI010000062.1 GCA_024275815.1 Actinomycetes bacterium
ATGGGGCATGGGGATGAACCCTGGACGATCGCCGTCCTCCATGCCTGGGCACCTGCTACCGGCGGGAACAGGAACCCTGCGAGCATGACGAGGATCGTCACCACCGTTGGGTCGACCACCAGACGCCACTCCTTTCGAGATTCGATGACGAGCGCCACACCGGCGGCGACACCGACGACGAGCACCGTCCACCCCGAGGGACCGATCCACTGGACCGAACCCGACGCACCGGGCAGTCCGGCTGCCGGGTAGCCGATGTCGCCCCACGGGAAACCACCGAACGGGAACCGGCCTCGAACCCACTCCATCACGGCCCATCCGCCAACTGCGATCAGCCACCAACGCCAACCCGGCCACAGACGGAACGTCCAGATCCAGAACGTGTACACGGCGGTGAAGGATCCCATGAGGATCGCGAGCGGGAACCACGCGACGACACCAAGGACCATCAGCCAGCTCAGAAGTAGCCCGAAGAACGCTGCACCCCATGCGAATCCGAGCGCGATCGCGATCAGTGGTCGTTCCACGCGTCGAATCGCGAGGAAGAGGGGGACAGGGGCGATAAACGCAAGCGGTGCCCACCCGATCGGGGGGAAAGAGGCCCACATGAGAACAGAACTGAGAGCGACGAGCGCGACAACCACCATGGCGGCGGAGCATAGGCGTCGTGAGACTGTTCCCTCCCGGCGGTTCACCGGAACCGATACCATCACGCCCATGGATGACCTTCACGTTGCCATCTCAGCTGCACGCGCCGGAGCCGAGATCGTCAAGGCACGATTCGGCGGACCACAGAACCCCAGGTACAAGGGGAACTTCGACCCGGTCACCGCTGTGGATCATGCAGCAGAGAAGGCGATTCTCGACATCCTCATCGAAGCCCGGCCCGAGGATGAGATCATGGCCGAAGAGAGCGGAGGCGAATCGCATCCCGGCCGGCACTGGATCGTCGATCCACTCGACGGTACGGTGAACTTCGTCCACTCGATTCCACATGTCTCCATCTCGATCGCTCTCTACGACGGAGACACGGGCCTGGTCGGAGTCGTGTTCGACCCGCTTCGGGATGAACTGTTCACCGCGACCCTCGGCGGGGGCGCCCGCCTCAACGGTCACGTCATCTCCGTATCCGACGTCAACGACCTCAACAAGTCTGTCGTTGCAACCGGCTTCCCTTACGACCACGACACCTACGCTGACTCCCTGTCGATCGTCCTGCGAGAGGTGCTGCGGGAGGTCAACGGACTCCGTCGGATGGGATCTGCTGCTCTCGACCTTGCGTGGGTCGCTGCAGGCCGGTACGACGGCTACTGGGAACTCGGCATCGCCCCGTGGGATGGTGCGGCAGGCATCATCCTCGTCCGGGAAGCAGGTGGCACGGTGACCGATCCCTTCGGACGACCGACGACACCTTCAAAGGGCCTCGTCGTCTCATCCAACGGAGCCATCCATAATCGACTCCGTACCATCGTCGAGGCGTGGATGCCTCCTCACCTCATAGAGCCATGAAGCGACTCGTCTCAGCCGATGCCGTCGTGACGGGTGACGGCACCGTCGGCACCGCCATCCTCATCGATGACGGTGTCGTCACTGCGGTCGGCTCCCACAGGGATCTCAGGAGTTCTGACACTG
>JAJRYI010000063.1 GCA_024275815.1 Actinomycetes bacterium
ATCACCTACAGCTCGTATCTGGAGCTCGACATGGGCACCATCGTGCCCTCCCTCGCCGGTCCGAAGCGGCCCCAGGACCGCATCGAGCTTTCGGCGATGAAGCAACAGTGGCACATCGATCTCGACGGCCAGCTCCGACCGGATGGGGGAGTGGGGACTGCCGCTTCCGTGGACCTCGACGGAGAGACGTTCGATCTCTCCGACGGTGACGTCGTCATCGCTGCGATCACGAGTTGCACGAACACTTCGAACCCCGCGGTCATGGTCGGCGCCGGCCTCGTGGCCAGGAAGGCACGTGAGCTCGGCCTCACCCGCAAGCCGTGGGTCAAGACGTCGCTTGCACCCGGGTCCAAGGTGGTCACCGACTACCTCACTGCAGCGAACCTGCTCGAGGATCTCCAGGCGTTGGGCTTCTGGACGGTCGGGTACGGGTGTACGACGTGTATCGGGAACTCCGGCCCGTTGCCACAGGTCATCAGCGAGGCGGTGAAGGAGAACGACCTGGTCGTCACCTCCGTACTGTCGGGGAACAGGAACTTCGAAGGCCGGATCAGCCCCGACATCCGCGCGAACTACCTCGCCAGCCCTCCGCTCGTGGTTGCCTACGCCATTGCAGGGTCCGTCGACATCGACCTGACGACGGACCCCATCGGAACCGATGTGAACGGCAACGACGTCTTCCTCGCCGACATCTGGCCGACACAGGAGGAGATCACCGAGACGATCGCCGCGTCGGTTTCGACCGCCCAGTTCCTCGAGGAGTACGGCTCCGTGTACGACGGCTCCCAGGAGTGGCAGGCGATCGAGACCGTCGGCGGGGCGCTCTACGAGTGGAACCCGGCCTCGACCTACGTGCAGGAGCCACCGTTCTTCCTCGACCTGGGTCCGGAGCCGACACCGATCACGCCGATCACCGGTGCCAGGGTCCTGTTGAAGCTCGGAGACTCGGTGACGACGGACCACATCTCACCTGCAGGGGCGATCGGTCTGAACACCCCGGCAGGCAAGTACCTGACCGACCAGGGTGTGCCGGTGCGGTTGTTCAACTCCTACGGATCCCGTCGGGGCAATGACAGGGTGATGACCCGGGGCACATTTGCGAACATCCGTGTTCGCAACCAGCTCGCTCCCGGAACCGAGGGCGGGTGGACGACCGACTTCACCGACGGGCAGGTCAAGAGCGTCTACGACGCCAGCTTGTCGTACAAGGCAGCAGGCACACCGCTCGTGGTCCTCGCCGGTGTCGACTACGGCATGGGCTCGTCGAGGGACTGGGCAGCGAAGGGAACGTTCCTGCTCGGTGTTCGAGCTGTGATCGCCCAGAGCTTCGAGCGGATCCACCGGTCGAACCTGGTGATGATGGGTGTTCTTCCATTGACGTTCCTCGAGGGACAGAGTGCAGACACGCTCGGTCTCGACGGCACCGAGGTGTTCGACATCGCGGTCGATGACACGCTCGAGGCTCGTCAGGAACTCGCGGTGAAGGCGACGAAGGACGATGGCACGGTCGTCGAGTTCACCACGATCGCACGGTGCGATACCCCGATCGAGGTCGACTACCTGCGCAACGGAGGCATCCTCCACATGGTCCTGAGAGAGATGGCGAGGGCGTAGAACGAAGTAGGCAGGACGACCGGGGCCGGCGGCCTGGGAGCCTTCCACCAGTCTGTCCCCGTTCAGCCTCGATCCACGAGGTCGTATCTGTCTCGAGACTTCCGGTTCCTCGGTCCTCCCTTCGAGGGAGGACCGGCGGGTCCTCGAGCCAGGAGGGTGGAAACCCGAGCCCCACCGGCACAACTCGAGCCCCCATCCTCCTGGCTCGTCGCTGACACTCCTCGCCCGTCCTCCTTGAACCTCAATCCGCTGTTCGACGCCGCGATACCGCGCTCCTCCTCCCGTCCCGTCCCCCCCCCTGAAGGGGGGACAGAAGAACGCCACGTCCTGCATCGAAACGGTGCACGACCCAACCACTCGCAACCCTTGGGGCGACGGCACTCTACGGGTTTGCCGACACCCATATCGCGGATCCAGGCTGAAGGGGGGACGGGAGGAC
>JAJRYI010000064.1 GCA_024275815.1 Actinomycetes bacterium
GCCGAAGCAGGCGTCGAGTCGATCAGGCTGGGAACCAAGGAGATGGCGTTCTACCCGGACCGTTTCGACGATGCGTTCCTCTCCATGCTCGATGCTTTCCACGAGACGTACCCCGACGTGGGCCTCAGGTTGATGGTCCACTTCAACCACCCGGACGAGTTCCTCGTCAAGGACGCTGATGGTTCGTACCTCGAGAACTCGAACGGGTCGCTGCGATGGAACGATCGGGCGAAGCGGGCCTTGGACGGTGTCGTCGAGCGGGGCTGGATCAACGTGGAGAACCAGGCACCGATCATCAAGGGGATCAACGACGATTCGGACGCCCTGCGGATCATGCAGCGCGCCCTGTACCGGGTTGGCGTGGGCAACCACTACTTCTTCTGTGGAAGGGACATCGTTGCCTACAAGGCGTTCAACGTACCCATCGAGACCGCGTGGCACCTCCTCAACGAGTCTCAGAAGGGTCTCTCGGGTGTCGAGACACACGCCCGTCTGTCGATCACGCACTACAAGGGCAAGACCGAGGTAGCAGCGGTCACCAACGAACCGATCCCCGGCGTCCCCGCGTCGGAGAACGGTGTCCTGGTCTTCAAGATCCTTCGTAACGCCAAAGATGCCAAGGATCGAGGCAAGGTGTGCATCGTTGGGCGAAACCCCGATGCGATCTGGTTCGACGATTACGAGGACCGTGTCATCTACGACGAGGCCGGACTCTTCGACTACACGCGTGTCGAAGCTCCACGTGCCGAGGTCCCGTTGACCGTCGGTTCCCCCGTGTCGTCGTGATCGACAAAACCGTGCCCGGGTGTGACGTGGCTGTTGGCGACGTGTTCGACGGAGCGACCGTGATGATCGGTGGCTTCGGTGAAGCAGGGAGTCCGATCGAACTCATCCACGCGCTCATCGACCAGGGTGCTACCGATCTGACCGTGGTCAACAACAACACGGGGAGCGGGGAAGTAGGGCTCGCGGCCTTGATCAAAGCTGGGCGTGTGTCGAGGATGATCTGCTCGTACCCGCGGACCGTGAACTCGACCGTCTTCCCCGAGCTCTACCGCGCCGGGCGTACGGAGCTCGAGCTCGTACCCCAAGGAACACTCGCCGAGCGGATACGCGCGGGCGGGGCAGGGATCCCTGCGTTCTACACGCCGACGTCCGTCGGGACACCGCTCGAAGAGGGAAAGGAGCGTCGATCGTTCGCAGGGCGTGAGTACGTGCTCGAGTATGGGCTCACCGCGGACTTCGCATTGATCAAGTGTCGGGCAGCGGACCGACACGGCAACCTCGTCTACAACAAGACAGCGCGTAACTTCGGCCCCATCATGGCGACTGCCGCCGACACCACCATCGTCCAGACCACCGAGATCGTCGATCCGGGAGGTATCGATCCCGAGTCGGTGGTCACTCCGGGCATCTTCGTCGACGCGGTCGTCCTGGTCCCGGACCCCACCCACGAGTCGGAACTCGTCGCAAAGGGAGTGTCGTACCCGTGAGCGGCCACACCACGACCGTTGGATGGACGCGGGATGAGATGGCCGAACGCGCAGCACGCGACATCCCGGACGGTTCCTACGTGAACCTCGGTATCGGCATCCCCGAACTCGTCGCTGCCCACGTACCTGTTGGCAGAGAGGTGATCTATCACACCGAGAACGGGCTTCTCGGGATGGGACCGTCGCCGGAGCGCGGCAAGGGTGACCCAGAGTTGATCAATGCCGGCAAACGCCAGGTCACGGCACTGCCTGGAGCTGCCTTCTTCCACCATGCAGACAGCTTCGCGATGATCCGTGGTGGACACATCGACCTGTGCGTTCTCGGCGCCCTCCAGGTGTCTCAGCACGGTGACCTCGCCAACTGGTCC
>JAJRYI010000065.1 GCA_024275815.1 Actinomycetes bacterium
AGAAGAAGGTACGTCGGGTTCCGACACGCCGGACGCTTCCTGAAGTCACACCTACAACGAGGAACGGTGAGGGGACCTTCGGGTCCCCTCACCGCGTCCGGGCTCGTGTTCTCGCTGCTGAGCGGTGAGCTGTCAGGCCTTTTCGACGACGAGTGCACCGACCATGCCGAGGTTGGCGTGACCGGGCACTGTACAGAGTGTGTCGTATGACCCCGGCGCTGATGCCGTGAACCCAACCGTCTTCGTCTGACCGGGAGCGACCACGACGCGGATCCCTAAGTCGGGGACGGTGAAGTCGTGAGGGGCCGCTCCTTCGTTGGTCACGGTCAGGTTGACGGCCTCCCCGGCGACGACGCGAACGTCATTCGGTACCAGTTCGAAGTCGCGCACGACGATCTCGACCGTCCGTGCCCCTTCGATCGGGGCCGGAGTATCTGTAGTTCCAGATTGGCCCCACCAACCGTCCATCATGTCGTTGCCCATGTACCCGTACTGGTCCCACCCGGCAACGGTCGAGCCGGACACCGTGGCCTGGACGGCAGGGCCGATCAGGCTCAGGGCGATCGCCCCTGCGCCTACGGCGAGGAGTGCACGGTCGCGCATCAGCGACGCTCCAGTTCGCTGCGTCGCCGATGGAACTCGTCGGCGTCGATCTCACCGCGGGCGAAGCGCTCCTCGAGGATCTCGAGTGCCCTGTTCCCTGCATCGTTCGTCGTCGAGCTGCCGCCGACCTGGCGAACTCCCCATACGATGAGGACGACGACGCCGACCCAGAACAGCAACATCCACAGAAGCCCGAGGCCTCCGAATCCGTATCCGTACATCATGGTGATCTCCTTTTCGTTGGGTTCGGTTCTTGTCTCAAGGAAACCACGGGATTATCAAGTGCGTTGGTGCGTCACCGTCAAGTTCTCGTAAAGCCCGCGCGACCAGTCGCGGTGACCCACAAGCCTCTTGTTCATCGCCAACGCTGAGGCCACACTGCCCTGACGGCTCTCGAAACCATCCGACCGAGAATCCAGCCGAAGAGGACGTCACCGGGGTAGTGCACACCGGTGTAGACACGTGAGAACCCGACGGTTGCCGCCGCAGCTGTGATGGGCACGTACAGGTACGGGATCTCATGTCCAACGACACCGCTGAACGCTGCTCCCGAAGCGGTATGCCCCGACGGGAACGAGGACGACTTCGGCTGATCCAACCTGCGACGTTCCGGTACCGCCGTTTGGGGTCGCTGTCGTCGTACGAGGTTCTTCGCTGCGAGGTTCGCCACAGCCGACGTGATCCCGACGGCGACGAGGCCTTCAGCGGCGACGAGCCGACCCTTGCGACCACCAACGGCACCGAGGAAGGCCGCTACCCCCGCCCAGATCTTGGAGTGGTTCGCTGCGGTGGACAGCATCGGCGAGGTTCGGTCGAGGAGCGGTGTGTGCCACCCTGCAACGGCCTGGAAGAGGGCCTGATCTGCAAGCACGGCTTGCTCGAGTGCCTGACGGTTCGTGAGACTGATCGGCTCGGTCTGGTCGTTCATGCCGGGGGAGTGTATCGGGGAAGAACCCGGGCGGGAGGAAGAGTCAGGGGCGAGGACGGCCGAAGCGGTCGAAGAACATCTTCGTGCTACCGACCATGATGTGCTCGAGTTGACCGTCGGAGAAGCCCACAGAGCGGTACTGGCTGAGGATCTGGTCGAGGTTGCCCATCCCTGCCGGGTAGTCCGTTCCCATCAGGACGCGGTCGCGGAACCGGTCAACTCCGTCGTAGAGCGTCTGGCGGAGGTCGTCATCATCCGCAGAGGCCATCCAGTCGAAGCTTCCGGGGACGTTCGTCAGGTCGAGCCATACCTGGGGGAAGTGCTCGGCGAGGCTGAACGCCCAGGCGAGGTCGGGGAAGCCGAGATGTGGGAGCACGACCGGCATTCCCGGATAGCGCGCGAGCATCGACTCCATCCCTTCCCTGTCGAACTCGTGTCCGTACCACTCGTCGTAGCCGGTGTGGATGTAGATCGGAACACGGCGACTCTCGACGAAGGCGAGTGCGTCGGCGAGGCGTTCATCCCAGGGGTTGAACTGTTGGATCATGGGGTGGAACTTCAAGCCGGCCATCCCGAAGCCGTCGAAGGCCTCCTGGACGACCCCAACCGGGTCGGGGTCCTCGACGTGAACGCCACCGAACGGTGTGATCTCCTCGACGCGGTCGGCGAGAGCGGAACCGAAGGCGTGGAGAGCGGTGGCCTCGCCCGGTGAGATCGGGAAGATGAGGTTCGCCCACCGAACCGCACCGCTCGCTCTCAGATCGAGGACGGCCTGGTCGGCGGTGATATCGACGGGAACCTGGAAGTCGGGTAACGCTCGATGAATCCAACGCATCAACCCACCCATCCGCCCCTCAGGGAACAGATGCGTGTGGCAGTCGTAGTACTTCGTCACCATGGGGCCCCACGATACCCGAGGGCGTTGTCGACCCGGTCAGACCTCGAGGAGGCCGGCGTCGCGTTGGGACCAGTAGCGGCGAGCGAACCAGGGCCGTACATCCTTCCCGGTGTCTGCCGAAGCAACGTACCCGGCCCAGGTGTCGACGAGGCGGCTGTGCTCATCGAACGCGTACTGTCCCCTCGGTGGAGATTCCAGCCACCGACGTTCGACGGTATCACGTTCGGCGGTGAACATCTTCGAGAGTCGTTGCGGGTCGCGCATGACGATGCGAGCCAGGCGCTCGTGGCGCCACCAGAGACTCTCGTGGTCGGCGATGTCGGTCGGGATCTTCCCGATATCGACCGGGTCGTCGACGCGTACCGGCTTGAACAACGAGAGGCACTGTGCCGACGTGGCCGTGATCCAATGCGTGTCACTTGCAAGGTCCGACACCCATCCCGCCGTGCTCGACGACGACGCGACGAGACCGCCGCCGTGCATGCACGGCATCGAAAGAGTTCCGTTGATGGAGCGGTACCGTGGCCACGCGTTGAGTCCATGGCTCCGCAGAACAGCCATGAGATCGGCGGGGCCCGAGGCCGCAGAGGCCTCACTCGCTGTCAGGGAAGTCCTCACATCGCACGCCGACACCCGGCTGCGGAGACGGTCTCTGTGCTTGTCTGCGAACCCATCGATGGTCAATCCATTGGAGATCGTGCGGATGCCCGATGTCACCCTTTCCGTGGCCCACTCCTTGCCGGCTGTTTCGAGCACGATGGCGGTGGTGCGATCGGCGACGATGAACGAGTTGTGGTAGGTGAACGAGCGGTCCTCGTACCCGCATCCGCCTCCCTGGCCGTGCCGTTCGATCAACCCAACGATCACGTCGACCGCGTCGTCGGCACTCGATGCTCGCTGGAGTGCAAGTCGGAGAAGGTCCATCCCCGTCAAGCCGGTCTCTGCGTACGGCTGGTCGGTGAACACCGCCTCGTTTCCGATGGTGATGCCGTGTTCGTTGGTGCCGATCTCTGCGCCCCACATCCAGAACGGTCGGCTCAACAGCGTTGCGTACGTGTGCGGTACCTGTGGGATGTCGAGGTAGGTGCAGTGAACCATCGAACCGTCTTCATGGTCTCGGGACGGGCACCACTGGGGGAACTGTGCCTCGTTCGCGTCGCGGTCGGAGTTCTTTGCGAAGAGGACCCCGTCGGGGCTGACAACAACGATCGTGTCGCACATCTCACGTTCAGCGTACTCGCTGGGATCAGCGTTCGATGCGCCCCGGCAGGAGGAACGGATAGCGCCGGTGTCTGACCTTGCACTGCCATGCACGGTCCGCCCTGCGGACTCGCAGGAGGAACTCCCACAACCACGCATCGCTGCGGTAGTACTTCGCTGCTTCGGCTTGCGTGATCGCCGGCGACACGACGCGGTTCGCAGCTTCGAGGAGTGGAGGGATGATCCCGGTGAGACGTTCTTTGTGGAGGTTGCCGGCAAGGTCGAGGAGTACCGCTCTCGGGTCGTAGTAGTGCGAGAGGATCTCGGTGAGCAGGAAACGGTCGACGGCGCCTCGCAACGCCCACGGCAGTGACGCTATGAACAACCCGACGTCGAGGCGCTCCGATCCCGACGCGTCTCGAAGCAGCGGGGTCGTGACGTCGATGTAGAGGAGGTCACCGTTGTCGACGGCCCAGTTCGAAATCTGACCGTCGAGTCCGACCCAATCGTCGACGGCACCGACGATCGTGTCGACGAGCTGTTCAACACGGTGCTCGATGACAGCGTCGTCGGCTCGGTCGAGTTCGTCGACGAGGAGGAGCGGTTGGAGTGGCTGGATGCAGTAGGGGACCACCGGGTCTTCTCCAACGGCGTGTACGATGCTGTCGACCGGTCGCACCCCGCGGACTCGCAGATCGTCGAGGTAGTCTGCAAGCGTCTCGCTGTAGGCGACGAACTGGGCCCGACTCATCTGGGGAAGCCGTTTCGCTACGACGGGACCGTTGGTGCCTTCGACACGGAGAACCGTCGAGATCTCGCCGTATCCGACGACGTCGAGATCGTCGATCGGATCTCCATCGAGTACGGCCAGAACCCTGGCTTCGAGACGTTCGAGCACATCGCGCTCGATCAACCGAACACCTCCCGTACGATCGAGATGATCTCGTCCGCCTCCTGGTCCGTCGTGGTGAGCGGGGGGAGGAACTGGAGGACCGAGGTGTCGTTGTTCGCATAGACGGCGAACACACCGGCGTCGTAGAGGAGCTTGGATGCGAGCATCCCAGCGTCGGGTGCCGGGAACGCCAAGCTCATCATCATCCCGAGTCTGCGCACGGCGAACGGCATGTCGGTGAGTCCGTCCTCGAATCGGCGACCGAGGACTTCGACGCCTTCGAGAAAGCCGGGTGCTTCGATGATGTCGAGAACTTCGAGCGCCGCCACGCAACCGGGCTCGGCACCGCCGAAGGTCGAGATGTGGCTGAACGGATGCGTATCGAAGACGGCGTGCAAGTCCCTGGTCATCAACGTCGCGGTGATCGGGAAGACGCCTCCGCTGAGGCCCTTGCCCGTCACCACCATGTCGGGTTCGAGACTCCAGTGTTCGTAGGCCCACAGTCTTCCTGTACGACCGAGGCCGGTCTGCACCTCGTCGACGATGAGCACCACGCCGCGGTCCCGGCACATCTCCTGGATACCTTCGAGGTAGCGATCCGACGGGATCGGCATGCCGAGGGTTGCGGGGATCGGTTCGATGATGATTGCTGCAGTGTTCTCGTCGACGGCTTGAGACATCGCATCGATGTCGTCGAAGGGAACCTGTGTGAACCCGGGAAGATCGGCACCGAAGGCATCCCGGTACTGGGGGTCACCGGTTGCAACGGCAAGCCCGGTGTGGCCGTGGTAGCCGCCCACAACGGACACGACGTTCCTGCGACCCGTTCTGGCACGGGCAACCTTGATCGCGAGGTCTACCGCCTCGCCACCACCGACACCGAACACGACACCGGGAAGCCGGTTGTCGGTCGTTGCAACGAGGCGCTCGGCGAACTCGGCACGACCGGGTGCAGGCAAGTGGTGGTTCCCGATGTCCATCGTCGTCAGCGAGTCGCGCACTGCAGCGACGATTCGGGGGTTCCGGTGACCGAGATTGAAGACGCCACCGTTGCAGTGGCAGTTGATCCAGGATCGATCCCGGTCATAGGCATCCCAGAACCGGATGCCTTCACGTCGCCCCATGACGGCATCGAACCCGTACCGCTCGAACACGGCGATCTTGCCTGCGTTCACATGCCTGGCGTAGCTGTCGAACAGTGAACTTCGATCCATGGTGTGCAGTATCGCACTCACCGCGGCAGAAGAGGATCGAACCGGGGGTCGAAGCATCTCCGTTCGCTACGATCGATGGGGACACCGAGGAGGTTCCATGGCGACGACCAACGCCCCCGATGGGGCAACGATCCACTACGACGTGACGGGGTCCGGAGAACCGGTCATCCTGGTCCATGGAATCACCGAGTCGTCGTGCACATGGGCGCCGATCGCCGAGCGGCTCGCTGTCAGGTACCAGGTGGTGACGCTGGACCTGCGAGGGCACGGTGAGTCTCCTCGCGCAGCGACGTACGACCTCGGCTCGCTTGCGAGCGATGTCGCTGCCGTAGCGATGGCTGCCGGGGCAGACCAGCCGCGGGTCGTCGGGCACTCCCTCGGTGGCGCAGTCGTGTCCGGCCTCGCCGGTGCTTTCCCCGTCGACTCGGTCGTCAACGTGGATCAACCCCTCAAGCTCGACGACTTCCAGGAGCAACTCCAGCAAGTAGCCCCGGCACTGCGTGACCCCGAGATGTTTCCCGCCGTCATCAAAGGTCTCTTCGACCAACTTGCAGGAGAGGCGCTCGATCCGGGGGAACGTGAGCGCATCGAGTCTTGTCGTCGGGCAGA
>JAJRYI010000066.1 GCA_024275815.1 Actinomycetes bacterium
TGTTCCCTACTCTGCCAGCTTGCTGCAGATCGTCTCGGTCATCATCGCTGCCACGACGTAGGGGTCGGCGTTGGCGTTCGGGCGTCGGTCCTCGATGTAGCCCTTCTGCTCGAGGTTCACCTGCCACGGGATGCGAACCGACGCACCCCGGTTCGACACGCCGTAGCTGTACTCGGACCAGGGAGCCGTTTCGTGGAGACCGGTGAGACGCCGCTCGATGCCCGCCCCGTAATGCTTGACGTGTTCCTGGGCGCGTTCACCGAGAGCCTCACATGCGGCGATGATCGGATCCCACCCCTCACGCATCGCTCGCGTCGAGAAGTTCGTGTGCATCCCTGCACCGTTCCAGTCACCCTTGACGGGCTTCGGGTCGAGCGTCGCGGAGATGTCGTAGTCCTCGGCGATCCGGTACAGCAGCCACCGTGCCAGCCACAACTGATCCCCGACCTCGACCGGGCCGACCGGGCCGATCTGGAACTCCCACTGGCCGATCATCACCTCGGCGTTGGTTCCCGAGATCGCAAGGCCCGCCTCCATACACGCCCACGTGTGATCCTCGACGACGTCGCGTCCCCAGATCTCATCGGCACCGATACCGCAGTAGTAGCCGCCCTGGGGTGCAGGGAAGCCGCCGATCGGCCATCCGTGGGGCCGACCGTCCTTGAAGAACGTGTACTCCTGCTCGAGGCCGAACCACGGCTCCTGATCGCCGTACTTCTCCTCTGCTGCCGCCGCCAAGACACGGGTGTTGGATTCGCGCGGGGTCATGTCGGTGTTGAGCACCTCACACATGACGAGGACGTCGCTGTTGCCCCGGATCGGATCCGGTACGACCTTCACCGGTCGCAGCATACAGTCGGACTCATCACCGGGAGCCTGCCCCGTCGAGGAACCATCGAAGACCCACAGAGCTGGTTCCTGGCCGTCGGGCACCCCCTTGGTCTTCGATCGCAGTAAGGCGGTCGGTTTGCGCCCATCGATCCATATGTACTCAGCGCGATACGGCATAGTTCCTCGCTCTCGTCACGGGTTTCATACAGGGCAACGCTAGACGCTACCTGATGCCGTAAGGATGCGGCACCGGGGTTTCCTGCGGGTAACTGCAATGTGAACAGTGTGTTACGGACCGGATCTCGTCTGGCGGTTCTCCCCAGATTCAATACGATGTCAGCAGCGACCGACGTGGAGAAGCGACATGGACCGGCAGAAGGAGTACGTGCTGAGCACCGTCAAAGAGCGCGGCATCCGTTTCATCCGCTTGTGGTTCACCGACGTGCAGGGATTCTTGAAGTCCTTCGCCATCACCCCGGCAGAGCTCGAGATCGCCCTCGATGAGGGAGTCTCCTTCGATGGATCGTCGATCGATGGGTTCAGTCGCTCTTACGAGGCGGACATGTTGGCTAAACCTGATCCGTCGACGTTCCAGATCCTCCCCTGGAAGGGTGGAGACGCCGGTGTCGCCCGCATGTTCTGCGACATCGTCACCCCCGAAGGTGACCCGTTCCCCGGTGACCCGCGCCACGTCTTGCGTCAGAACCTGCAACGGGCAGCCGAGCTCGGCTACTCGTTCTACGTCGCGCCCGAGATCGAGTTCTTCTACTTCGAGGACGCCTCCTGTGAGCCCCAGGTGCTCGACCGCGGCGGCTACTTCGACCTGACCCCCCTCGATGTTGCACAGGAGTACCGGCGTTCAACGATCGTCGCTCTCGAACGGCTGGGGATCCCCGTGGCGTTCAGCCACCACGAGGTCTCCCCATCCCAGCACGAGCTCGACCTGCGTCACACGGACGCCTTGACGATGGCCGACACCATCATGACGACACGGCTCACCGTCAAGGAGGTGGCGATGGAACACGGCATCTACGCCACGTTCATGCCGAAACCCCTCGCTTCGGTGGACGGCTCGGGGATGCACCTGCACCTGTCCCTGTTCCAGGGAGATGAGAACGCGTTCCACGACCCGTCCGGAGAACATGGGCTCTCGAAGGTAGCCCATGGCTTCATCGCCGGGTTGCTCACCCATGCCTCAGAGATCACGGCGGTGACGAACCAGTGGGTGAACTCGTACAAACGACTCGTCGGCGGTTTCGACGCACCGATCTATGAGACGTGGGCACGCAACGATCAGAGCGCCCTCGTGCGGGTGCCTGCAACGAAGAAGGGCAAGATCGACTCGACCCGTATCGAGTTCCGCACCCCCGACCCGGCGTGCAACCCGTACCTGGCGCTGTCGGTGATCCTCTCAGCCGGTCTCGCCGGTGTTGCAGGCAACTACGAGCTTCCCCCCGAGACGGGCTCCGACGTCCTCGAGATGACCGCCGACCAACGCAGCGAAGCAGGTGTTCGACACCTTCCGCGCAACCTCATCGAGGCGATCACCGCGATGGAGCGATCCGATCTCGTGCGTGACGCTCTCGGCGATCACGTCTTCGAGTGGTTCCTACGCAACAAGAAGCGCGAGTGGGCTCGCTACGAGCAGCACGTCTCACGCTACGAGCTCGAGGAGTACCTTCCCGTCCTGTGAAGTACATTGCTGTCTACCCCGAGGCACCGTCGCCTGCACTCACCACAGCCTTGCTGTCGGTCGGGTATCAGCCTGTTCCCATCGGCGGTGTCGGAGAGGCGGGAAGCAAAGAACCGGAGTCGGGTTGGGCTGGGGCCGTCGTGGAGATCGGTGGTGACCCCGACGTCGCTGCGGCGACCGCGGCGAAGATCCAGGAGGAGCTCGCGGTCCCGGTGCTCCTGATCGTCGATCGCACCTTGACACGGGAACTCGACGGCAGAGATGGTTTCGACGACTTCATCCTCACGCCGATCGATCCCGGTGAGCTCGCGATCCGGCTCGCTCGGATGGGCCTCTCCCCGCTCGAGAGTGACCTCGGCGGCGTGATCCGCCACGCCGACCTCGAACTCAACACCCGGACGTATCAGGCGACGATCGCAGGCAGCCCCATCGACCTCACGTACATGGAGTACGAGTTGCTGCGGTTCCTCGTCGAGAACCCCAACCGTGTCTGGAGCCGGGAGCAGCTGCTCGCCAAGGTGTGGGGCTACGACTACTTCGGTGGTTCCCGCACCGTCGATGTGCACGTCCGACGTCTCCGAGCCAAGCTCGGCGAGGAACGGGCCTCGTGGATCACGACGGTGCGTTCCGTCGGCTACCGCTTCGGATAGGACAGTTCACATCCGACAATTCACAGCTGGTAGTCAGAAACCGGGGTGATCTCTGGATGCTTGCGATTCGTCGGTGAACGGAGAACGACTGCTCCCGACCAGCACGTCCTCCAAATGCCAAGTGCCGGGCACCTGCATCCCCTACAGCCGGTGACGGGCGCTCTCTCCTTCGCCCGCCACCAACTGTGAACCGCAAGCCGATGGCCGATGCCCGACAGCCGATGGCTTCCTCTACCCGAACGGCACCCAGGCGATGGCATCGAGGCTGTCGAGGTCCGAGGCGAGCATCCCCGTCTCAGAGATCGTGTACAGCGTGTCGCCGATGACGAGGGACCGCATGATCGGAGCACTCCAGTAACAGTCCGGGCACTCGTCGCCGGATGCGTTCGGATGCTCGATGAGACCGAGTTGCTTGACCCTGCGGGGGTCCGCCGACAGGACGACGGCGCCCGAGAAGTTGTCCTCCTTACCGGTTCGCTCGTCCCACGACCATCGCTGCAGCGGCAGTACCGAGATCCCCAAGGGTGCCCACCACAGGAACGCCTTGGTGTCCCACTCGGCCTGCGAGTACGCCTGGTCGAACGTCAACCGGGAGAGACGCTGCGGGTTCGTCGGGTCCGAGACGTCGAACACCGAGACCTGGGTGCCGAGTGTGCGTCCTTCCTCGGTTGCGTCCTGCCCGACACCGAGGAGGAGGTCCTCTCCGATTGGGTGCAGATACGCCGAGTACCCATTGATCTTCAGTTCGCCGGTGACCTGCGGGTTCGTCGGGTCGGACAGGTCCACGATGTAGAGCGGGTCGACCTGACGGAACGTCACGACGTACCCCTTGTCCTGGATGAACCGCACGGCGTAGACCCGTTCGTCCTTGCCGAGTCCGTCGACGTACCCCACCTGGACCAGTTCGTCACCCTTGCGTTGGAGCATGGTGACGGCCGAGTCGGGCACTTCGCTCGATCCCCACCAGCGGTTCTCGTCGGTGGTGACCACTCGCAGCGTGCCGTCGTACTCATCCATCGACCACTGCGACAGCAGCGTCCCGTCGACCCTGCCCGAGGCCACGTACACGGCCGCTGTTGGGTCGGTGATGTCGAACATGTGGATCTGGGTAGTCAGCGAGTCGGTCGCCTTGACATCGCCGCCGGACTGCTCGATGAGTGGCCACGCCATCCAAGGCGCCGTGGCGACGTAGAGGTTGTCCGTCGATGCGTAGATCGTCTGGCCCTCCGCGAGAAGGCCGATGGCGTTCCCTGGTTCGAGACCCGAATCGAGGTCGATGGAGAGCACCGACAGCATCGACAGCCCGGAGAACTCGTCGGGGACCCCGACCTGATCGCAGCCCAAGAGCGGCCCGTCGGAGGTGGTGCCTGCCTTGTGGTCCTCGAGAATGTACCACGGGACCCAGTTCTCGATGGTGGATTCCTCGATGATCTTCTTGTTGGCTTCGATCGCTTCTTGCTCGGCACGGATGCCGCTTCCTTGCGGGTACTCCCATGCGAACCCGGTCGGCCCGGAGCTGACGACGACCCGGATCGATCCAGACGTCATGCGAGACGACAGGATCGTCCCGTCGAGCGTCAAGGTGCGGATCGCAGCCATCGAGGCAGGGTTGGACACGTCGACCTCGGTCAGGACGGTGCGCGGGCTCGAGTACCCGGGTGCGATGTCGGACGACAGTTCACGCCCGACGAATGGTTCGATGCCGTACCCACCGCCGGAGGTCATCACGAGCAGACGATCACCCGAGAGGAAGAGCTGCTGGCCCCACCCGTCGAGCGGCATCGACGCGACGATCCTGGGTTCGACGGAGGTGTCGATCCAGAAGAGCCGGCCCTGTGCAACGACGAAGATGCGTTCACCGTCGGTCTTGACGATGTCTGGCTCGTCGACGCCGGCGACCTGGACGTTGGTGCCCGAGTAGTCGACGCCAACCCTGCCGGCTCCATCGACCGCCGGGGTTTCAGACCCGATCGAGTCGAGACTGGCTGAGACCTCTTTGAA
>JAJRYI010000067.1 GCA_024275815.1 Actinomycetes bacterium
GAGGTTCGATCCCGGCACTGCCGGATCGAGACGGGTCTCGCCCTGGGGGATGACACGCCCGTACGGGTCACGCTCGACGACCATACGCCCGGGACGGCCTTGGAGCTCGGAGTCGAACGTACGCTCGAGACCTTCGACACCGCTGCCGTCGTCGTACTGGGTGAGACCGATGATCTGAGCTGCGATCGATCCTGCCGGGTATACCCGAAGTGGCTGCTTCCTGAAGAACACACCGGTGAGGTCGGCATCGTCGACGGCCGTTGCGATCTCGGTCTTGACGGTGGTCGGTACCCGCATGGCGATCTCGGCGTATCTGCTTCCCGATGCCTGGGCCTCGGCGAGCTCGGAAGCGAGCGCCTCTTCATCGAGTTCAGAGAACGGGGCAAGTACCGCTGCCGCTGCGGCTGTGTCATCGAGCAGCTGCGGGTCGACGACGACGTTGTACCCGTCGATCGTCATCGCGAGCTCGACGCCATCCCTGTCGTAGATCGTCCCCCGTGCTGCGGGGATCGGCTGGGTCTTGATGCGTTGATCGAACCCGACGCTCGCCATCCTGGCAGCTTGTGCTCCCTGGAGATCGAAGAGGCGGTAGCCGATACCGGTCCAGGCAACGACGAAAGCCAGGCCCACGACGAGCAGCCTCAGATCGCCACGATTCCATATCCGTGGTTTCATGCGATCGCTCCGGTGTCGTCGTACTGCTTCGAGATCCAGCCGCCAGCGTTCGGCCAGTTCGTCATCTGTGCTCCGTTCTCAGGGTCGGGATCGGGCGTCGGTTCTCCCCATCACGGAGTCCCGTCGTCGAGTGCGCGTATCGGGATGAATGGATCGGGAACGTCGGTTCGTGGGTTGAGGCCATCGACCACGATCGCTACCCGCTCGTCGGGGTACACGAGGCCGATCTGCTCGGCCTGGACCGCGATGCGTGCGGGGTCCTGGAGTTGGGCGAGCTCGAGACGGAGATCGAGTTGGAGGGATTCCTCGATCGCGATCTGGTCGGTGATCGTGTCGAGTTCGAATGCAGACCTGTCGAGAGCGATGCGCAGGTAGATCATGGAGAAGAACACTGCAACGACGAGAACCGTGAAGAACGCCAGAGGAAGGAGCCGCGGCCCACCTTGCTCTGTAGCTCGCGTCGCCCGTCTCGATCGGCCTACTGCGTGTGGTACTACCTGAGCGGTCATGACGCCACCTTCTCAGCGACGCGCAGCACAGCACTTCGCGCTCGGGGGTTTCGCTCGATCTCATCCTGGGTGGGCCGAACTGCCTTTCGGGTGAGGACTTTGACATCGGGCTGGGAGCCACAGACGCATACCGGGAGCTCCGGTGGGCACACGCATCCCAGCGCACGGTCGTTCATCGCTCGCTTCACGATGCGATCCTCGAGGGAGTGGTACGCCATCACGACGACTCTCCCCCCAACGGTGAGACAGTCAAAGACGTTCTCCATGACGTCCTCGACTCCCGACAGCTCGTCGTTGACGGCGATCCGGAGCGCCTGGAAGGTCTTTCGAGCCGGGTGCCCGCTTCGCCGGGCCGGGGCAGGGACGGCCTCGGCGATACATGTAGCGAGCGACGTCGTGTCGTCGAACGGCCTCTCAGAGACGATGGCGTCGGCGATGCGGCGAGCGAACCGCTCCTCGCTGTAACGCGAGATGATCTGTTCGAGCTCACCGGCCGAAGCGGTGTTGACGAGTTGACCCGCTGTAACGTCGGCGTCTGTTCCCATCCGCATGTCGAGCGGGCCCTCCCGGTGGTAGGAGAATCCGCGCGCTGAATCATCGAGTTGGTGCGACGAGACGCCGAGGTCGAGGAGGACGCCATCGACACGATCGGGTATACCACGCGTCCCGAGTATCGAGGGAAGGTCGCGGTAGTTCGCTGAAACGAGCGTGAGGCGATCATGATCGACCGCTCGTGCGAGAGCGTCGGGATCACGATCGATACCCACGATGTGGAGATCTAGATACTCGTCGAGGAGCGCGCGGGCGTGTCCTCCCCCGCCGAACGTCGCATCGACGATCCAACCGGACGAGACCGGTTCGAACCACGCGAGTACCTCGCTGACCATGACCGGGACGTGGTACGCCCGTTCGTGTGATGTGGGCTGATCCATGGTCAGTCCCCCGGAGCGCTGGCGCCAA
>JAJRYI010000068.1 GCA_024275815.1 Actinomycetes bacterium
GGGGGAGGGCGAGCCTGCGAGTACGAAGTGGAATCAACCCGTGCATGGGATCGTGCCGTACCGCGCTCGCGGGCTCGCGGTCCCCCCTCGCTCGCAGACTCGCTTGTCCCCCCTGAAGGGGGGACGGGAGAAAGAGTCCGGTATCACGGCGTCATACAGCGGATCCAGGTTCAAGGGGGACGGACGAGGAGCGTCAGCGACGAACCAGGAGGATGGAGGCCTGAAGTTGTTGTTCGTACCTCTTGGATTCTCGCTCTCCTGGCTCGAAGACTCGCTCGTCCGGTCGACTGCCCACCCTCACCGGTCGGGTAGCGTGGGCGCGTGTTCGCCGGCGAGTCGGGAGTTCAGCGTGTTCTTCAACGAGACGAAACGGAAGTTGATCGATGGAGGGGTCGTCGTGGGGTGCCTCCTCCCGCATCCGGAGCCGACGATCGCCGAGATGCTTGCCGTCGCCGGTTTCGACTTCGTGCTGCTCGACGGGGAGCACGGGACCTTCGAGCCCCGCGACATTGCGAACGCTGCTCGGGCGATCGAGTTACGGGGAGCGACCCCGCTGGCACGGGTGACGGCGAACCGGGCCGAGATCATCCTGCGCTATCTCGACGCCGGGGCGCACGGGGTCCAGGTTCCGACACTGAACTCCGGTGCCGAGGTCGACTCGGCGGTCCGTTCGGCGAAGTACGGCCCCCGCGGCAACCGGGGACTTGCCGGAGGTCGCATGTCCGACTTCGGGATGACCGCTCCGATCGATGAGTACACGGCGATCGCCAACGAACAGACCATGGTGATCGGCCACGTCGAGACGGCCACAGCGGTCACCAACGTCGAGGAGTTCATCGAGGTCGATGGACTCGATGTCGTCTTCCTCGGTCCGGTCGACCTGTCACACAGCCTTGGCCACCCCGGCGACCTGACACATCCAACGGTCATCGAAGCGATGGAACGGGTTGCCTCAGTCATCGTCCCGAGCAACAAGGCGCTTGGCGTGTACGCACCGACTACAGAGAGCGCCCGTGCGTGGATCGATCGGGGTGCGCGCTACATCCTCTCGGGGATTGACTCGTTCATTCTCGAAGGGGCGACCGGCTACCTCGAAGATATCGGGCGGTAGCGGACGGCACCGTCGTCCCCGATCAGTCGCAGTTCTCCGAGAGGGGGATCTCGTCGGGTGCCGGGCCGAGTACGAAGCCGGTGCGGCCCATCTCAGGTCCCATCACGTCCTAGAGGAGTCCAACGACCGGCCCGGGCCGAGTCGGTTCGTAGTGGAGCGACGCGAGGATGTTGCTCGTCGCCCACCACCCGATCGTGCCTCAGTACAGATCGGTCTCTCCCTGGAGTGCTGGGGCGGCATCGTCTGCCGCGGAACGGCGATCACTCTCACTCGGATACTCGAGAATACCTGCACCTCGTATCCGTCCACGCAGAGCAGCCATCGGGAACCGGAGAGCTCCTCGTACGGTGGATACGGTGATCGAGAAACGGTGACGATCGCTCCTCTCGCCGTCAGCTGCTCTGCAAGGCCGTCGACACCGGGAGGATCGACTGACGACGTGCACGAAGCGCCTACGACGGAGATCGCAAGAAGGACCAGTAGAGAGCGCACATCGCGACCATACCCGGCTGGTGGTTGTGCGCTGTGGGTGGATTGACGTGTCGATGGTGCCTGCACGGCCTGGTCAGGGTGGGTCGGTGCTGGTGTGGCGGAGGCAGCGAACTAGTCGACGTCTCTGGGGTGGCGATTCGGGGTCGATCCTGTAGCCGTTGCCGTGGATGGCGACGTGGTGGTGGTACCAGCACAGGGTGGTGAGGTTCTCCATGGAGTTGTCGCCACCACGGGACCTCGGGGTGATGTGGTGAGGTTCCAGGCGGTACCGGGATCTGCATCCGTCGATGGCGCAACCGCCATCTCGGTGGAGGACGGCGTGGCGGACGGCTCGTGGTACCGCTCGTGTGGCGTGTGAGGTGGTGACCGGTATCCCCCTATGCATCCCGACGACCTGGATACGGCCCGAGCACAGTATCGATTCGAGGGTGTTTGGCCCGATACGGGGCCCGTAGGCGATCTCGGCACCGTCGAGGGAGTCCTGAGCGATCGCAACGAGGGCGTCTGCGTTCCGTTGGCTCTGTGACCCGGTGCCGTCACCGGTGGTGTCGCGTAACTCGTCGGAGCGTCGACAGATCGCCGTTTCGAGGGTTCTGCCCATGACGCCTGGGACCTGTCCCCACATGCGGTAGGACGACTCGTCGAGGGTGGGTTGCATCGTGAAGTACCGCTCAGCGAACGTGTGTTCCTCGTTGTGGCTCGTCACCCGGCGCCGGCGGGCTGTCAGGCGGGCAACCCCGGCAAGGTCACGGTCGAAGCTGTCGAGCACGTCGTGATACGACGCACCCGTCTCTGTGTAGCGCAGCGCCGCAACGATGCGAGGCAGCGTTGCGGTGCCGTCGGCGAGCCGGAACGATAGATACCGGTGCCGAGCCACGCGTTGAGACGTGTAGACGAGATGTCGTGCCGTGTCGATGTCGATATCGAGGTGGGACTGGACCCACTCGAGGATCGAGCGGGACCCATCGCTGTGATGCGCCTGGGCCCGGTCCAGTTCGTTGACCAACAC
>JAJRYI010000069.1 GCA_024275815.1 Actinomycetes bacterium
CCCTCGGTGGTGACGAGGATGTCATCTTCGATCCTCACGCCGATCCCGAGGAACTCCTCGGGCACGTCGAACGTCATCGCCCCGGCCTCGTCGCGTCGCCGTTCGAGTTCGGCCTTGGCTCGTGCAGCCCCGAGTTCGTAGCTCATCGTGAGGGCTTCATCGGGGTCGTACGGTGCATGCGACAGGCTCAACGTTGTCTTGTCCCGTGCAACGTAGACCCCCGGTTCGACGGTGAAGGCCATGCGAGGCTCCAACGGTCGGCCGCGACCGTCGATGCGGTACGCACCGGCGTCATGAACGTCGATCCCGAGCCAATGCCCTGTCCCATGGAAGAAGAACTGTCGGAACCAGCCCTTGGCGATTACCTCATCGACCGGTCCCGGAAGGAGCCCGAGATCCACCAGGCCTGCCGAGAGGACCTCGACGGCCCGCGCATGCATATCGGTGTACGGCAACCCGGGGCGGATCATCGCGACGACCTGCTGCTCGGCCTCGAGGACGATCTCGTAGACAGCACGCTGTGGGGCCGTGAACGATCCGCTCACGGGGAACGTGCGGGTGATGTCTGCGGTCAGGTGGAGAAACTCGGCCCCGGCATCGATGAGGAGAAGGTCCCCCTCACCGAGCGGCTGATCGTTCTCGACGTAGTGGAGGATCGTGGCGTTGTCGCCACCGGCGACGATCGAGCCGTAGCCGATGCGTTCTGAGCCCATCGATGCGAACACGTACTCGACGGCGGCTTGAACCTGACGCTCGGTTCGGCCCGGCTCGCTGTAGCGCATCGCCTCGGTATGGGCCATGGCGCTGATGCGGCACGCCTCACGCAACGCGTCGATCTCGTCGTCCGACTTGAAGAGCCTCATCTCATGGAGGATCGGCGCCGGATCCACGATACGGTCCGGCACGGTCAGGCCGAGGCGGTCGCTATGGCCCCTTGCAGCTCTGAGAACCCTGAGGATACGTTCATCGTGCTTCTGGCCGAGTTCGTAGAGAACGCTCGATCGGCCCCGAACCTTCCTGCGCAGCCACGTATCGAACTCATCGAGTGTGTACGCAGCGTTGGCCCCAAACCGTTCGATCGAGCCCTCCGTCCCTGCCCTTCGACCGTTCCATGCCTCCATCTCGGGGTCGCGTGGACGCACGAACAGGGTGTACCCCCCGGTGGGGTCCTCGGCCTCGAACACGGCGATAGCGTCGGGTTCGGAGAACCCTGTGAGGAAGAAGAAGCTGGAGTTCTGCCGGAACGCATGCTCCACATCGTCGTTTCGGATCTGCTCGTTCCCTGCAGGGATGATGGCGATGCCGTCACCGATCCGGTGCATGAACTCGTTGCGGCGAGAGGCGAAGCGTGACTGGACCATGAGTGTCAGGCTACCGCTCGGGGAGCTGCAGCGGAGCAGCCCGAGGACCGGCGCGCTTGTCTGTGGTGAGCGGTATGCTCACCGCCGTGACACGACCCATCCGGCTCGACAACGCGTATCAGACCCTTGATGAGTGCGAGGCAGCGCTCGAGGAACTCGCGACGCGGTGCTGCACAACCGATCGAAGCCCACGGATGAAAGCACTCGCCGACACGATCGCGGCTGCTCGTTCGGCGATCGACCGCGTCGGTGCAGGTAATCTCGACGATGCTCTGGAGCAGACGTTCGAGGAACTCAAGGAAGCAGGATCTCAGATCGGCTGGCTCCAGATCGGGTGCTGCGCCCCGGATCGTCTGCCGCTCTACCACACACTGCTCGAAGGCTTGACGGAGACACGCAGAGCGGTCGGCCAAGCTGCCGCAGACGCCCGATAGAGGGTTCGCGGCCGAGAAAGACGCTGGCGAGATCTTCGACACAACGCAGGTTGAATATCGGACACGACCGTGGGCCCGGTGGGACTCGAACCCACACGCTTCGGATTAAAAGTCCGCTGCTCTGCCATTGGAGCTACAGGCCCGGGGTCGCAAGTGTAGAGCGACTCGTCGGCATCCATCGTCGGCGACGGCGTTGCGGTGGTTACCCTCAGGGGTTGGTGGTCGATGGGTGACCACAAGGCGTGAAAGAGTGATGATGGGTGATCGATTCCGACCGGTGCGGGCTCTCTGGTTGATACCCGCGTTGGGTCTCACCGCGGTTGCCCTCGCCCCCAAGATGCTCAAGCACGCCTTCGCTCCGCCACAGCGACCGATCGAGACGATCCCATCCGACCTTGGCATCGACTACGAGACCGTGTGGTTGACCAGTCGCAACGACACGAAGCTCCACGCGTGGTGGATCCCCGTCGAAGGGTCGGCCCCAGCAATCATCGTGCTTCACGGATGGGGAGGGAACTCGTCGTTGATGCTTCCCCTTGCGCGCCACATCCACGACGCTGGATTCCACGCACTCTTCCTCGATGCCCGCAATCACGGTCTCTCAGAGAACGATTCCTTTTCCTCGATGCCCAGGTTCGCTGAGGATCTCGAGGTCGGCGCAGAGTGGGTACGTGCCCGCGACGACGTCACGGCCGTTGGTGTCCTCGGGCACTCCGTTGGGGCAGGAGCTGCCATATACGCCGCTTCGAAGGGCGCACCACTCGACGCCGTTGTTTCGGTGTCATCGTTCTCACATCCCGGTGAGATGATGCGCGATCAGATCAACATCCCCAAGCCCATCCTGATCGTGATCCTCGAGGCGGTTCAAAGACTGATCGGCTACCGCTTCGATGAGTTGGCTCCCCGAGCCCGTGTCGGTTCAGTGGAGGTTCCGCTGCTACTCGTTCATGGAGATGCCGACGAGGTGGTGCCCGTTGGCAATCTCTACGAGATCGCTGAAGCGCACGGCGACGCTGAGATCGTGATCGTGCCCGGAGGTGGGCACAGTGACCTCGAGCCGTTTGAACCGTATGTGGCAGACATCGTCGACTTCTTCGACCGCAACCTCACCGCATCATCAACGATCGACGCCGATACGAGTTCCAACTGATCAGAGCTCGATGTCGAGAGCGGCTGCGATACGTTTGCGGGCATCGTCGGGAAGCTTCAACGCCCCATGTTCGCGGTAGAGCCTGGTCACGCCTTGAAGTTCGCTCAGTTCGAGCGTGCACTGTGCACACGTTGCGAGATGCTCACCAGCCTGGGCCTCCTGGTCCGGAGTCAGCTCGCCATCGAGGAACTCTGGAAGCAACGCATCGAGGTCACTGCAGGACAAGGTCATGCCAGGTACTCCTTCAATTGCACCCGGAGTGCCTCGCGTGCTCTTGCGAGCCGCATCTTGACGGCAGATTGCGAGACGTCGAGGATCTCTGCCACCTCGCGGGTTGGCAGCCCCTGGATGTCGCGGAGCGTGAACGCTGCACGGACGGGTTCCGACAGGGAGCCCATCGCCACGTCGATCCGCTCCACGAGGTCCATCGACATCACTGTGTCCTCGACGGATTCAGCGGCAGGCAGGTTGGCGAATACGGCACTATCGGGATCGGTCACATCGTCGCGGCGCTTCCTCGACATCGTGATCGCCTCTCGATAGCCGATCCGATAGATCCAAGCGGCGATCGGCCCCTCGCCCCGGTACGTCGGGAGCGCCCGAATGACCTTGATGAAGGTCTCCTGGACGACGTCTTCGGCGAGGTGCCTGTCGCCGAGGATGCGGTAACTGAGGGTGTAGGTGGCATCGGCGAACTCGGCAAAGAGTTGGCCGAGCGTCTGTGTATCCGTGGGTTCGGTCGGGCGAGACTGCATCCGGGCTGAGTGTATTGGCACCTGCCGGGCAGTGGGTTGAATGGGGTCGAGCAGCAGTGTTGACATGGTGTGGTGTACGTTCGATCAGCGGCTTCTACCGATTCCCGGCAGGAACCTTCCCTTGACTTGCATGTACTGCTCGTAGCCGGGAAAGGCGAGTGCGAGCTGAGCCTCTTCCCAGCGGGCCTTGACGGCGAAGAGGATGATCAGAGCGATGGTCGCTGCGAGCACGGGAACGCTTCCCGACTTGAAAGTGATGCCGACACTCAACGTGATGACTGCCGTGTACATCGGGTGGCGGACGATGGCGTACGGCCCTTTGACGACGAGCTCCGTTGATCC
>JAJRYI010000070.1 GCA_024275815.1 Actinomycetes bacterium
GAAGGTGCGCACGGCGGTCTCTGTACGGGAGCCGAAACGGCCGTCCACCCCACCGACGTCGTACCCGAGATCGCTGAGCGCCTGTTGAAGGACCCGTACGTCGTAGCCGTTGGTGCCCTTGCGAAGCACCCTTGCACCTCCAACCAGTGGGTCACGTGGTCCCTTGCCGACGTCGTTTCCCCCAGCCGCGACGAGTGCCCGATAGGGGTTCACCGGTGTGCCCGAAGGATCCCGAAGCTCGAAGTGGAGTTGGGGTGCAACGTTCTCCGCATTCCCACTGTCACCGACCCATGCGATGTGCTGGCCGGCAGTCACTCTGACGCCCGGCTTGATCGCCCGCTTGATCCCCCAGCCCTTGCCGTCGTCGGTTCCCGTGGTGTCGTTGTCGAGATGGATGTACCAGCTCTCCCAGCCATCGTCATGGCGAATCACCAACGAGCAGCACCGGTCCGGGTTCATGTCGTTCGGGTTGCTGCTCCAGTTGACGAGTCGAACGACCCCGTCGGCTGCAGCGAGAACGGGGGTCATCTTGTCGGCAAGGATGTCCTGCCCGATGTGGAACCCATGGGAACGTCCGGCCCAGAACGTGTCTGAGAAGTGATGCTCTCCATCGACGGGGAACACGAGGTCGTACTGGGTCGGCTCACCGAGTTCTGCCGCAACGGCGTTTCCTGCAAACAGCGTTCCGAGAATCAGCGTCACGGCGATCGAAACACTTGCTATGCGTTGATACCTCATGACGCATATATCGGCGTTCAGACCCGATTCATGAGGAAATGCCCGATGAACGCCCCGTCAGAGGGTCGCGATCACCTGAGGCGACGGATCCGTCGTCCACTCGCCGATGGACGCATCGACGGTCACGTCGGCAGCCTCGATCATGGAGAGGAACCACTCGTCGACCGCCGCAGATGCCTGCGCCTGCTCGAGATACTGACGCACCTGCTCGTCGTCGGCAGTGATGCGGTCCGTCACGAGAATGAGGTGATAGCCGAACTCTGTCTCCACCGGTTCGGTGACGACGCCGATCTCTGCGTTGATCGTCGCTTCAGCGAACGGCCCGACGTACCCGGACGGGGCTGCACAGCCGAGATCACCTCCGTTGACAGCAGAAGCAGTGTCGAGCGACAACTCGGAAGCGAGAGCTGCGAACTCCTCACCCGCGTCGAGGCGCGCCTGGACATCATCCGCTTCTTGCGGCGTGGCAACCAGGATGTGAGAGGCGCAGACCTGGGTCCAGTCCATCGGGAAGTCGGCGAGTTCCTTGGCCACGTCCTCATCGGTGATCGGATCGAGATCCGCAGCGAGTTCATCGAAGACGAGATCCTGCAAGATCAGCTGACGAGCGTACCGCCGAACACCCTCCTCCGATGCGTTGACGGACTCGAGATAGTCGTTGAGTTCTGCACCCGGGCTGAACTCTGTGACGAGTTCGTCGACCCGTTCGTCGATCTGAGCCTCGGTGATCTCGACGTCGAACTGCTCGGCTGCAGCCTGGTCGGTCGCCTCCCACTGGATACTCACCCCGAGATATATGGCGAAGTCGGTGTTCGAGAAACCACTTCCCGGGTCGCGCACGAGCGATTCGACCTCAGCCCTGGTGATGTCCGTCCCGTTCACGGACGCAACGACCTCGTTCGAGGTGCTGCACGCTGCCAGCACGACCGCGAGCGCACTTGCTGCGACGATGACCTTCTTCATGAACTACCTCTCCTGGGCTTCCCATGAGGCTATTGACGATGGGTGGCTACCGGTCGGCAGGCACATGAGAATGCAGTGAGGGGGAACCCTTCTATCCTCCGCCGCGGCACCGAACCAACCACTGCTTGGGAGATCGACTTGGGCGAGGCATCCGACAGGGAGAGCGATATTCCCGTACTCAAATCGATCGACGATCGCTTGCGGTGGCTCGCTGTTCGCATGATCGACCACGCGAACCGTCGTGGCGACACGGAGGTCAAGGTCGGTGGCCACCAGGCTTCATCGGCATCGATGACCTCGATCATGACCGCACTGTGGTTCGCACACATCACGGGAGACGACAAGGTCGCAGTGAAACCCCACGCGGCACCGCTGTTCCACGCCATCAAGTACCTTACGGGGGAACTCGACCGGTCCTATCTCACGACGTTGCGCCAGAGAGGTGGCCTCCAGGCGTACCCGTCGCGCACGAAAGACCCCGACGTCTTCGACTTCTCCACGGGCTCTGTCGGACTGGGTGCCGTCGCTCCCCTGTTCTCCGCCGCGACGCGTCGCTACATCGACGACCACTTCGACAAGACACGGCCCGCCCGATTCATCGCCATCGCCGGGGATGCCGAGCTCGACGAAGGGAACATCTGGGAGGCCATCTCAGACCCTGCCCTCCAGGGACTCGGCAACGTCATGCTCATCGTCGACCTGAACAGACAGAGCCTCGACCGCATCATCCCCGGCATCCAGGCACAACGTGTGATGGAGTTCTTCCGCAACGCGGGTTGGCACGTGGTCGAAGCAAAGTACGGAACGCGACTTCTCGAGGCGTTCGCTCGACCCGGCGGGGCAGCGCTGAAGCGTCACATCGACGAGATGTCCAACGAGGAGTACCAGAGCTTGTTCGCCTACGTGGGGTCCGAGCTTCGGGAACGGTTCCTCGCCAACGCCGGGGACGACGTCGCCGACTTCCTGGCGACCATCGATGACGACGACCTCGCCCCGGTGATCCAGAATCTCGGAGGCCACGACATCTCTGTGCTCATCGACGCGTACCGCTCGTGCGACGAAGTCCGTGATCGACCGTCGGTGGTCTTTGCGTATACGATCAAAGGGTTCGGCCTTCCACTTGTCGGAGACCCGATGAATCACAGTGCCCTTCTCACCAAGGCACAGGTCGACGACCTGCGCGAAGCGACCGGCCTGACCGAGGCGACGGAGTGGGACCGCTTCGAGGCCGACACGCCGGCGGGTCGACTGTGCGCAAAGGTCGGAGCGGACGTCAACAACGTGCCACCGCCACCAAGGCCCCGTCTCGAGATCCCTCTCGGTACCGGGGCTCGCCACAAACCCACGACATCGACACAGGAGGCGTTCGGGAGGATCGTGGTTGAGCTCGGCAAGGATCCGTCCCTGGCCCGGCGCATGGTCACCGTCTCCCCCGATGTCTCCGTGTCGACCAACCTGGGCGGGTGGATCAACACCCAGGGTGTCTACGCACCGACGAAGCAGCACAACTACTTCGACCAGGACCGACTTCTCGAGTGGGATCCGAAGCCGACCGGGAGACACATCGAACTCGGCATCTCCGAGATGAACCTCTTCCTGCTGCTCGGCCAACTCGGCCTCGCCCACGAGCATCACGGTGAGATGCTCCTCCCCATCGGTACCGTCTACGACCCGTTCGTGCTGCGCGGTCTCGATGCACTCATCTACTCGCTGTACAACGGGGCGCGCTTCATCATCGCCGGCACACCGGCAGGGATCACGCTCGCACCTGAAGGCGGGGCACACCAGTCGACGATCACACCGTCGGTCGGCCTCGAACTCCCCGGGATCACCCAGGCAGAACCCGCGTTCGCCATCGCCGTCGACTGGCTGCTCACCGACGGCCTCGACGGGCTGAGCGACCGTGACAGC
>JAJRYI010000008.1 GCA_024275815.1 Actinomycetes bacterium
GGCACATCATCTCCGGTCTCACCCTTGCCGGTATCTGGTCGCGGAGGCCCATCGCTGCAGCCGATCCGGCAGCCGCATGACACGTTCGGTCCTCGTGACCGGAGCCTCCGGCTACCTCGGCAGCCTGTTGGTCGCCGACCTTGCCGCCGATCCCCAGAACGTTTCGAGGATCGTCGGTACCGACGTCCGTGCCCCCGACGAACCCATCGAAGGGACCACATTCGTCGAGTTCGACGTGCGCGACCCGGGTCTCGTCGACGTGCTGAGGAGCTACGACGTCGACGTGGTCGTCCACCTCGCTGCGATCGTCTCACCCGGGAGGAAGCCCGACCGTGAACTCGAGTACTCGGTCGACGTCGGAGGCACGAGGAACGTCCTCGAGGCCAGTCTTGCTGCCGGCGTGGAGAAGGTGATCGTGTCCTCCTCTGGTGCTGCGTACGGCTATCACGTAGACAACCCGGAGTGGATCGACGAGGACGACCCGCTACGCGGCAACCCGACCTTCGCGTACTCCGATCACAAGCGTCTCGTCGAAGAGATGCTCGGGAACTGGCGGCGTGAGCATCCGAGCCTTCGCCAGTTGATCTTCCGGCCGGGAACGATCCTCGGGGCAGGCACCCGCAACCAGATCACAGACCTTTTCGATCGGAGGTTCGTCCTGGGCATCTCCGGCTCGGACAGTCCGTTCGTCTTCATCTGGGACGCCGACGTCGTTGCCTGCCTTCGTCGGGGAATCGTGACGGATGCAACGGGTGTCTACAACCTGGCAGGAGACGGCACCGTGACACTGCAACAGGTCGCCGAGATCATGGGAAAGCCCTACGTGCCCGTTCCCCCGTCCGTGCTAAAAGGTGCCCTCTCCATCATGGCGCGCCTCGGCATCACACAGTACGGACCCGAGCAGATCGATTTCCTTCGCTACCGGCCGGTACTGTCGAACAGGAGGCTCAAGGACGAGTTCGGGTACACCCCGTCCAAGACGAGCGAAGAAGTGTTCCGGTACTTCATCGAGGCGCGCCGTGACACGCCGTGAGCTCGCGGGATCGTCGGTAGTGATCACCGGTGCGGCCGGCGGGCTGGGTCGGGCCCTCACCGCACGATTCGCCGTTGCAGGGGCCCGGCTCTCGCTCATCGACATCGACAGACACCGCCTCGACGATGCGGCAGCTGAGTATCGAGACGCTGCGAGCATCGTGTGCGACATCACCGACCCCGCTGCATGCAACGATGCGATCGCAACGGTGATCGACGCGCACGGTCGCATCGATGTGCTCATCAACAACGCCGGTATGACACACCGCTCCGCGTTCATCGACACGGACCCCGCGGTCATCCGCAAGGTGATGGAGGTCAACTATCTCGGGGCGGTCAACATCACGAAAGCAGCCCTGCCCTCCCTCATCGAAGGGTCGGGAGCGATCGGGGTCATCTCGTCGGTTGCCGGTTTTGCACCGGTCCTCGGACGCACCGGGTACGTTGGTTCCAAGCACGCCCTCCACGGACTCTTCGACACGTTGCGAGCTGAGCTCGCGCCACTCGGGGTCGACGTCGCGATCGTCGCTCCAACATTCATCTCGCCCGGCATGCAGGAGAGAGCACTCGGCGGTGACGGTGCCATCACCGATCATCCACAGTCGCGAGTTGGGAAGCAGGTCGGCCCGGTGACCGTTGCAGACAAGGTCTACCGGGGCATCGAACGCCGTAGACGCCTCGTGGTCCTCGGTGGTGTGGGACACCTGGCCAGGGCCATGACCGCGATCATCCCCGGCGTCTACGAGCGGATGATGGCCCGCTCGTTGCGGTCCGAACTCGACCGGTAGGCTTCCCGGGTGAGCGACATGCACCATATCCACGCCTGGCCCGGCGAGTACACGTACTGCCCGCACTGTGCCACCGAGCTCGAACCAGAAGTGATCCAGGGAAAGGACCGGCCCCGATGCCCGGGGTGCGGGTTCATCCACTGGCGCAACCCCGGCGTGGGGGCCGCCGTCGTCGTCTTCGACGACGATCACCGTCTCTTGATGGTGCGACGGGCGCCCGGCGCGACACGGGCCGGCTACTGGTCGATCCCCGCAGGCTTCGTGGACTACGGGGAGGAGATCCGCTCCGCTGCTGCGCGAGAACTCGAAGAGGAGACGGGCCTCCTCGCCGACGTGGGCGATGTCCTGTTCGTGGCCTCGAACTTCCACGACCCTGCCAAGTTGACCGTCGGCATCTGGTTCGCTGGCACGCTCACTGGAGGGACTCTCCGTGCGGGAGACGACGCGGATGACGTCGGATGGTTCGACCTCGGCGACCTGCCTCCTCTGGCGTTCGACACCGACGAGGAGTTCATCAGCCGGTTGCGCTGATCACCGCGGGCGGTCAGCCGATCTTCATACTGTTCAGAAATCGATCTCGTCGGGGTGCGGGCCGATACGCTCGTCCCGGTCCATCGCGTCGATCGTCGCTACCTCGTCGTCTGACAGCGCGAAACCGTACAGATCGGCGTTCTGTGCGATTCGTGTCGGCGTGACACTCTTGGGAATCGTGACGATGTCACGTTGGAGCATCCAGCGCAGCACGACCTGAGGCACCGAGACCCCATGGACATCTGCAATGACCTGAATCTCGGGATCATCGACGATCCGGCCGTGTTTGAGCGGACTCCATGCCTCGA
>JAJRYI010000071.1 GCA_024275815.1 Actinomycetes bacterium
CCCACATGGGAGGCACCGACACGGGCGGGTTCATGGGCCAATCCGACACCAGCGGGTTCCGGAGTGGACTCAACGCCTGAGCCGAGATGATCGAGGTAGCGGGGACCGGGCGGTCCCCGCTACCTTGTGTCGAACCGACTTCTGTGAGGGAGACGATGCCACAACCCCGGATTCTCCTGGCCGATGACGAGCGTGAACTGCGAGACATGCTGGCCAAGTACCTCAGCGCCGAGGGCTTCGATGTCATCGAAGCGACTGACGGTGCCTCTGCACTCGATCTTGCACGCCGTGAGGACCCCGACCTGGTGCTCCTCGACGTCGGCATGCCGGAGATGGACGGGTTCGAGGTCCTGCGGGAGTTGCGCACGTCGTCGGTAGTTCCGGTGATCATGCTCACGGCCAGGGCAGAGGAGATCGACAGAGTCGTCGGGTTGACGGTTGGGGCCGACGACTACGTGACGAAGCCGTTCAGTCCCCGTGAGCTCGTTGCGAGGATCAAGGCAGTCCTGCGCCGGGGCCGTGCTGAGGCCGAGGACGATGAACGCCCCCTGCGTTTCGACGGCCTCACGATCGACGTTGCTCGCCGCGAGGTGCTCCTCGATGGGGAAGCGGTTGAAGTCACGACCCTCGAGTTCGACCTTCTCCACACGCTCGCGTCGGCTCCCGGTCGGGTGATGACGCGCGAGCTCCTGATGGAACGCGTGTGGGGCTGGGACTTCGTCGGCGTCGACAGGGTCGTCGACGTCCATATCTCCAATCTGCGCAAGGCCCTCCGTGACGATCCGAACAACCAGCGCTACATCGCAACAGTTCGCGGTGTCGGGTACAAGTTCATCGCCGAGCCACACTGATGCGATTCTTGTCGACACTGCGCGGGCGTCTCATCGTGTCACACCTTGCAGCTGTGTTCGTCGGTGTGGTGGCGATCGTGCTCATCGCCGGTCCGCTGACGCAGAGGTTCTTCGTCGACCACGTCGACGGGATGATGGGGGACTCCACCATGATGGGGGGCACCGGGGACTCCGTGATGGTCGAGCTCCAGTCTTCGTTGCTCGACTCGTTCCGGTCGGCCTTGTTCATTGCTCTGTTGATCAGTGCAGTGACGGCCGTCGTTGCAAGCGTCTATGCGTCCAGACGCATCGCTCAGCCGATCGAGCGCATGAGCGATGCGGCCCGAAAGCTTGCTCGTGGCGAGTACGACGAACGTGTCCCTGTGCCCGAGGAGATCGAGCTGGCCACGCTTGCCCAGGACATCAACACACTTGCAGCGTCACTCGCCTCGACGGAGGAGCGACGCCTGCAACTCATCAACGAGGTCGCTCACGAGTTGAGAACCCCTCTCGCAACCATCGAGGGGTACATGGAGGGCCTCCTCGACGGTGTGTTCGAACCGACCGACGAGGTGTTCGGTGCCACAGCAAGAGAAGCTGCGAGACTCAAACGGCTCGCATCCGATCTCAGCACACTGTCGCGTGCAGAGGAGGGAGCCCTCGAACTGGCATCCGACCGAATCGATCTCGCGCAGATCGCCAAGGAAGCCGCCGAGGCGCTGATGCCGTTGTTCATGGAGAAGTACATCGCCCTGACGATCGACGACGGTGATCCGCTCATCGTGCTCGGCGACCGCGATCGCCTCACACAGGTGTTCACGAACATTCTCGGGAACGCCATCACCTACACGGGCCAGGGTGGGTCCGTCGGGGTCCGTATGGAGCGCGACGGGAGCCGGGCGACGGTGACGGTATCCGATACGGGGAAAGGGCTCACCGGCGATGACCTCTTACGGGTCTTCGACCGGTTCCACCGGGTCGATCCCAACCTGCCTGGTGGAACCGGTGTGGGGCTCACCGTTGCACGCAACCTCGTACGTCGCCACGGGGGAGACATCGTCGCGTTCTCCGATGGTCCCGGCACCGGTTCGCGGTTCGTCGTGTCCCTACCGCTGGCGGGCTGAGGGCTTCGTCCCCGTAATCTGAGATCGTCTCTAGCCTCCCGGAACGCCACAGAGGGAGTGAGCGATCACGTCCAAGACGACCACCCAAGCCACAACCGGCACGCGGCGTGGGCGACGGATTCGTCGGCACATCGGTACTGCATCGTTCGCCGTTGCCGTCTTCGCACTCTTCTGGCAGACACGTCAGGCTTGGTCACCCGACATGCGGTTCTGGAAGGCTGTCGGCGACGTGGGCTTCGTCCTCCTCTGGGTAACCGTGATCATCGGTCCCGTTGCGAAACTCTGGAGTCCGGCCCGCAAGCTCCTTGCATGGCGCCGTCAGCTCGGGATCTGGTTCGCCCTGGCCGCGTCGCTGCACGCCTTGTTGATCCTCAACGGATGGGCGAGATGGAGCGTCTCAGGGTTTCTCGGGTACGAGTACATCCCGCAACTCGGTCGCGTGGCACGTTGGGAGCCTGGGTTCGGCCTGGCGAACATCCTCGGTCTCATGGCACTCTTCGTGGCATTACTGCTCGCCGCCACGTCCTCGGACTGGGCGATGCGTGCCCTTCGTCAACCGGCGTGGAAGTTCCTGCACACCGGCGCATACTTCGTGTTCTACGTCGGTTCGATCCACAGTCTGTACTTCCTGTTCATCCACTACACCGTGTCTTTCCACAAGCAGCCACCACCCCCCGATTGGTTCCGCTACTGGTTCCTTGCCATGGTCGGAGTGGTTGCGGCGCTCCACGTCGCCGCGTTCGCCAAGACGGTGGTGACGTCGCGCACCGGGGCGACGTCACCTGCCTGACGGTGGCTTCGTAGGTGTTGCTCAGGCGGCGTCCCCGATGTCGGCGAGCAAGCTGTCGAGTGGCACGAACATCTCTGCGTAGTGCTTCACCCAGGTGATCTCACGGTCCTGGTTCACGAGTGCGAAGCTGTGGCTCGGCCGACCCTGGTGCCCGTAGATGCCGATCATCCCGTACGCCTCCGACACGGAACGGTCCAGATCGATCAGGATCGGGGTCGAGATGCCGAATCGTTGTGTCTCAGCCATGACCTGGGGAGCGGGGTCGACCATCACCGGTACGAGCGTGATCCCCTTGGTAGCGAGCGCCTCTTCGATCTCGGGGATCTGGTGGAAGCACCCATCGCACCCAGGGCCCATCGAGAAGTAGAGCAGCGCGTCGCCGTTGGCGAGGATCGCGTCCAGGCTCTGCGTGCTGCCATCGGTGGCAGGGAGGGTGAAGCCGGGAGCTGCTGCCCCTATCGCCGAGTCTGCGGTCGTGTCGTCACCGCCGCCGAGCACCATCACCCCGATCAGGGCGATCACGGGAAGGCCGATCGCGAGCCAGCTCCACCACGATGGTCGTCCCTTGGCCTCAGTGGCAGTCGTGGTCGCCTTTGCCGACCGTTTCTGTTGGTTCTTCTTGTTCGTCATGGCAACTCCCATCTGGAGAGGATTCGCTGTCTGATTCGAGCTTTCGTCGCCGACCGGATATGGCAACCGCTGCTGCGGCCATGCCGACGAGGACCACACCGATGAGCCAGTCCGGCACCGGCTCGAGCCATCCCACGAACGGGACGAGACGGTCCTGGAGCCAGATACCGATGGTGACCTGTGCTGTTGGGGCGAGGGTCGTGCCGGTGATCCCGATCACGACGAGGGCGATGCCCATCACGGAGAACATGGCGGCTGCGACGAGGTCCAGTGTGGTGACGGTCAGTTCGCGCCCCAACAGGCGAAGCTTGCGCTCCTTGCCCCTGAGTTGGTCGCGACCCTTGGGGCCGAGGCGGTCCCAGGCGAGCGCGAGCACGACGAGCGGGAACACCATGCCAAAGACGTAGGCGAGTCCGATACCGACCCCCTGGATGAGGGTGGGTGCAACGGCCGACAGGGTGAGGACACCGGCGAGTACGGGGGCACAGCACGCCGAGGCAGCCCCGGAGAAGACGCCGAGGACGAAGACGCCGCCCGAGTCCGTCCGCTGGATATCCGGCGATCCACGCATGATCGGCAGTGTCCAGCCCCGACCCGACAGGGCAAGCCCTGCAAGGACCAGCATGAGTACGCCACCGATGACGTACGTGGCCCCGTGATAGCGCAGCAGCCCACGCGTGAGGATCCCGAGACCGAGAGTGATCGGGATGAGAACGACCGCGATACCCGAAGCGAAGATCAGCGTGAGGGGAACGAGCCGCCACCGGCTGTTGCGCACAGCAGCTGCAAGATATGCAGGGAAGAGAACGACGATGCAGCACGGTGCGAACAACGCAACCGATCCGGCGAGGAACGCTGCGAGCAGTGAGCCACCGAGGAATACGCCTTCCATGTCAGTTCCCCTCCCTCTGGGGGTGGGGTGTAGAGGCAAAAAAAACAACGGCGGCATCGAGTGCCTTGACTAGCTTGCGCCGTGAGATGCGCCCATGGCCGAAGTAGTCCCCATCGATCAGAAGTACCGGTGGGAA
>JAJRYI010000072.1 GCA_024275815.1 Actinomycetes bacterium
ACACACAGCGCGTGGCATCGCTACCCCGCCACCGCTGGATCCCCATATCAGCGATGTGCCTCCAACCGTGACCGTCCCCTACCTCACCGAGCCGTGGTACTGCTGAGCAGAGCCAACCGACGAGCAGTTCGCTCTCATCTAGCCCGCTTCGACCCTGGACGCGAGAGCGCCGTGCCGGACACCCGGCACGGCGCTCTCAGTCCTGTGTTCGCTACCCGACTCCCTGGACCTTGCGTATGTACGCGATGACGTCGAGGACCTGGTCCTCGGTGAGGACACCAGGCATGGGAGGCATCTTGCCGATGCCTGCGAACACGACTGCCTGTATCAGTGTGTCGGACATCTTCTCAGAATCCGTGCCTGCCGCAAGAGATGGCCCGAAGATGCCTTCGAGGTTCTCGCCGTGGCACTGAGCACATGCAGCCTCGTACATCTCGAGTCCGGAGAACCCTGCGTTCGCCTCAGGCGTCCACGTCTCGGGAAGCGGCGGCGGAGACGGGTTCGAGAGGGACACGACGATGAACCAGACCATCGCGAGCACCAGAACCGCCATGCCACGTGCTTCCCAGCGCGAGTGACCGACGCGCGGGACGTACCCGACACCTCTCTCCTCACGCTTGCGGAGCCGACGCCTCATGATGCCGCGGCTTATGAAGAACACCGCAGGCGGCAGGATCACCACGAGCAACTGGAGGGTGCGCACCATCGTGTTCACCGAGATGTCGAGCCACACGGCGATCACGTCGTCACCACCGGCGATGAAGAGCAGTCCGAAGAAGCTCATCGCTGCAATGCCGATCGACGTTCTCGTCGGGTGTTCACTCGGCCGGTCGAGAAGGTGATGGATCTCGTGATCCTTCGTGAAGCGTGCCTCGAGCCACGGCCACGCGTACAGGACGGCGAACACGGTTCCTGAAAGCAGCAACGCCGGGTAGAACGGGTTCGGGATCTCGAACGGGGAGGCACGCAACTCCCAGGCAGGCATCAGGCGCAGCGCTCCCTCGAGCCATCCAACGTACCAGTCCGGTTGGGACGCCGAGGAGACGTCCGCTGCACGGAACGGGCCGAACATCCAGATCGGGTTGATCTGGATGAGGCCTCCCATTGCCGAGAGGACCGCTCCGGTGAGGAAGAAGACACCGACTGCCTTCATGGCGTACGTCGGCCACAAGCGCAGGCCGACGATGTTGTCCTCCCGCTTTCCCTTGCCGGGGAACTGGGTGTGCTTCTGACGGACGAGGATCGCCATGTGGGCAACGATCAGGATCGTGATGATGGAGGGAACGATCATCACGTGAAGCACGAACAAGCGCGAGATGATGTCGGCGCCGGGGAACTCACCACCGAGGAGCAGTGACGACAGCCACGGACCGACGACCGGGATCGACAGAACGATCGAGTAGCCGATCCGCAAGCCGGTACCCGACAGCTGATCATCGATCATCGAGTACCCCGTGAACCCGTTGATCATGGCAAGCATGAACAGCGTCACACCGATCACCCAGTTCATCTCACGGGGCTTGCTGAACGCTCCAGTGAAGAACGTACGCAACAGGTGAACCACCATCGAGGCTGCGAACAGCAACGCTGCCCAGTGGTGTACCTGCCGGATGACGAGACCCGACCGCACGGAGAACGTGATGTCGAGCGCAGACGCGTAGGCCCGCGACATCTGGACGCCCTGGAGAGGGACGTAGCTTCCCGCGTACAGGACCTCTTGCTGGCTGGCATCGAAGAACAGGGTGAGGTACACCCCGGTCGCTACGAGGATGATGAAACAGTAGAGGATCACTTCCCCGAGCAGGAAGGACCAGTGGTCGGGGAAGACCTTGTTCAGTACTTCTCGGGTCATGCGCGCCGTACCGAGGCGCTCATCTATGCCCCTGACGAGTGCGCGTATCATAGGTTGTTCGTCCTATCCCAGTAGCCGGGACCCACAGGTTCCGGATAGTCGCTCTGTGCCACGACGAAGCCCTCTGAATCGATGGCGATGGGTAGTTGCGGAAGCGGCCGTGTCGCCGGACCGAACGTCGGGTTGCATCCGTCGTTGACGTCGAACGTCGATTGATGGCACGGGCACAGCAGCAAGCCGGTGACGTTCTGATAGAGACCGACGCCACACGCTGCGTGTGTGCAGATCTTCGAGTACGCGACCATGCCCTCTGCTACCCAGTCCGCTCTTCCTCCAACGGGGATGAAGTTGTCTTCGTCGTAGCGGATCAGCAGTGTCGGGGAGTCGGCAGCCCGGGTGTGGCCCTCGGGGAACACCGTGACGAGCTCACCCACACCGAGCTGACCGGGCTTGATCGGTGCGCCGTCGACGGTCACCAGTCGCACGCCCTTGGCGAAGTCGGTCTGGCGGAGGTCTTCGGACGGGTGTGGGCCCAGAGACCGAATCGGGAACACCACGGCAGCCCCGACGGCAACGAAGGCACCGGTGAGCAACTGGAGCAGTGTGCGCCGATCCTTGTCGAGTCCCTCGTCTGTCCCTGCGTCTGCCCTGAGGAAGTCGGCTCGGGCCGCCTCCATCATCTCGTCTGAGCTGACGAGGGCGTGTCGCTCCTCCTCGGTCTCCTCGCTGGGGAGGTACATGTTGGCACCCGTGATGATGCCGACACCGAGGCCGGCAAGTGCATAGAACCAGAGCAGACCCTCGATCTGCGGTTGGCCGCCGAAGGCGTACACGACGAGCAGGGCGAACCCCGACAGGATCGTGACGCCGAAAGCGACGTTTGGGGCTTTCGATTTACGCACGTCGATCTCCAATCCACATGAGTCCGAGCACGATCGCACTCATCCCTACCGCCCAAGCGACGAAGCCTTCCATCACCGGGCCGACTCTTCCAATCGGGGCACCACCGAGGTCATCCGGATTCTTCAGGTACAGCGTGTACGTCACGATCTGGCTGAGTTCCTCATCGGTGATGCGGGCAGGCCCGAAGAACGGCATCTCGCCCGGGCCTCCCCGAATGGCCGCTGCGATCTCGAGCGCTGTGAACTCCTTGAGTGGAGGAGCGTTGCCGCGGAAGCTGAGGGCACCACCGATAGCCGTCGCGGCGTGACAGGCCGAACACTCAGAGCGGTACAGCTCGCCACCGATCGACAGATCGTTGCGAGGCACTATCGGCTCTTCGAGGTGACCGGCGTCCCCTGTATCTGAAATCTGCTCGGGTACTCCCTCATCCGTAGCGAACGCAGGGAACGCTGAGAAGAGGAAGGCTGCGATGAGCAGCGGCAACGCGACGCGCAAAGCACGGCGCAGCCGATCTCGTATTCCTGGCATCAACCCTCCCGTTGAACGCGTGACACAATTCTATACTAATCAACTGAGGAATTCCAAAGCACTCGACCACCAGGGCGGAACACCACAGGGCACATCGCACACGCAAGCGCCCCTCCCCTCCGGGGATCCGACACTCGAGCGGACGACACCACGAACGACCCGATAAGTAGGTCGGGCCGATCCTCAGCGTCCCGGGCTCCGACACGATTCCCGAACAGGCCGTTCGACCGATTGCCTAGATACTTAGTAAGAGTGTAAGCTATTATTGCGAAGTGAATTGGGTCTCCTTTCGGTGAGAAGGTGGTGGAGGCGAAATGGCCAAGAAACGACACGTATTGACATTGAGCAGCTTGATAGCGATCGCCGTCCTAGCTGTCGTGTCGATCGGTCCTGCAACCGGACAGACGAACCAGCTCCCAACAGCTGAGGTAGCGGCAGCGAACGTCTCGGACAACACCGTCGCCGATCCAACGACCGGTGCAGCAACCGATTGGTTCCTGTTCGACGGCACCGCATCCGTCGACCCCGACGGCACCATCGTGACCTTCGAGTGGGATTTCGGCGACGGGACGACCATATCGGGCAACGTCGACGAAGCGGGCACGATCTTCCACAACTTCGCAGCAGACGGCACCTACACCGTGACCCTCACCGTCACAGACGACGGAGGAGCCGTCAACAACCCCGCCGACCCGAAGGCGACCATCGTCATCACGATCGGTACCGGTACAGCAACGACCACCACCACGACGACCACTACCACCACCGCACCGGCCACGAGTCCCGATGGAGCAGCACTGTTCACCGCCACCTGCTCGGTGTGCCATACACAGTCGGATCTTGCAGGCAGAGGACTCTCCAATGCACAGATCGTCGACGTCATGACCACAGGCATCATGACCGCGCAGGCCTCTGGCCTGAGCAGCGCTGAGATCCAGGCCGTTGCAGACTACATCGTTCCTGCCGCCGGCGGCGCCACTACCACGACCACGCCTTCCGCAACGACGACCACGACCGCAGCTCCTGCAGGTACCAGCGCCTCGTCCCTGTTCGCGTCCACGTGCTCGGCATGCCATACCAAGGCGAACATCACCGATAGAGGCCTGACGAGTTCCCAACTCGTCACCGTGATGACATCAGGCATCATGACCGCCCAGGCTTCGAGCCTCAGCAGCTCCCAGATCCAGGCCGTTGCGAGCTACCTCGCCGCATCCGGCTCGAGCACCGGAGAGACCACGACCACGACCGCGGCCCCCGCAGGAGCCAGCGCCTCGTCCCTGTTCGCGTCCACGTGCTCGGCATGTCACTCCAAGGCGAACATCGCCGACCGGGGCCTGACGAGCCAGGAGCTCGCCACCGTGATGACGTCGGGGATCATGGCGTCCCAGGCTTCGAGCCTGAGCAGCGATCAGATCCAGGCTGTCGCGAGCTACCTCACGACCACCGATACGGGTGACACCACGACGGACGCCACTGCCACCGACGACGGAGCGGTCACGGCCTACGTCGCATCGCCGGAGGCTGCAGGATTGTACGACGCCAACTGTGCGGCGTGCCACGGTACCGCGGGCGAGGGCGGCGTCGGCCCGTCACTGAAGGACACCGCCTACAACTTCGATGCAACCATCGCCGTGATCTCCAACGGTGTCGGATCGATGCCGGGCTTCAGCAGCGGCCTCACCGAGGATCAGATCAAGGACATCGCTGCGTACAGCGTCGGGTTACAGGGAGCGACGACCGCTGCGCTCCCCACGGGCGAAGGTGCAGACATCTACGCCGCGAGCTGTGCGGCCTGTCACGGGGCCAAGGGTGAGGGCGCCTCTGCCATGCCCATCAACGTGCCGTTCGACAACGACCAGCTCATGGAGATCATCAGGGTCGGTATCGGCGACATGCCCGGCTTCGCCACCACGCTGAGCGACGAACAGGTCACAGCACTCGCCGAGTACGTCCATGCACTCGCAGCGATGGCGGTGCCCCCGGTCACGGAGGCACCTCCGAGCGAGGACTACATCGTGGCGATCCAACCTTCCAAGTACGTCGAGTTCGACACGGAGCGTAGCTCCGTGCCGCTCGAGCCCACGGCCAGGCTCGCGTTCGCTCTCGGAACGCTTGCAGTGCTCGCTGGATTGGCGTACTGGGAGATCCAGAGATCCAAGAAGGGGCCGAGCGTAGCCGGGGGCGAGGGGACTAGCCCTTCCGGAACTACATGAAATACTACGCAGAGCATTTGACATAGTCCCTCAGTAAGAGTCTAATGATTACATACAAGCTCGAGAGGTGGAGAGCATGAAGTACCGAATTGCGGCAGTCCGAACGTTGGGGGTCGTTGCCATCGTGGCAATGGCGTACCTGGCAGGGACGGGAGGCGCAACCGCAGACAACACCACATACAGTGGTGTCACTACAGCGATCGGCGGCCAGGCCGGTCTCTTCGCAGCTACTGCAACGGGGACGACCCCGGTTGCGGGTGCTACACCTCTTGCGGCAGCAGACAACTACTCGGTTGCACCGGGCACGACACTGGTGGCCAACGTGTTGGCGAACGACACGAACGCCGGCACCGCACGACCCGTCGGAGCGTGGAACGGTCCGGGCACACTCACCCTCACGCCGCTTGGATCCTTCACCTACGCAGCACCTGTGGGATCATCGGGTTCCTACACGTTCAGCTACGTTGCGTTCAACGGGACGCTCCAGTCGAACACCGCGACCGTGACGATCACCATCGAGACGACCACCTCGGGTGCAACGGTCGCCCTCGACGGCCGTGCGATCTACAACGGGGCGAGCTGTGCAAGCTGTCACGGCGTCGACGGCGTTGGCGGTTCGGCCAAAGCCCTTGCGGGTACGACGCTGTCCAACACGGTGTTCTTCAACACCGTCGAGACCGGCTTCATGTCCGGGTACAAGGGGACGCTGACGACCGCTGAGGTTCAGGCGATCGCCGACTACTTCGTTCCACCGGCACCGACGCCGACCACGACCGTGCCGCCGAGCACCACGGTGCCGCCGACCACGACCCTTCCGCCCAGCACCACACTTCCGCCGAGCACTACGGTGCCGGCTGGTGGCCCTGACGGTGCAGCGCTCTTTGCAGCCTCCTGCGCTGCGTGCCACGGATCGACGGTGAGCACGTCGCTGTCCAACGCCGGCGTCGTCACCAAGCTGACGACCGGATCCATGGCGACCTACGCAAAGACCAACGGAACCGCATGGACCGCACTCGAGAAGCAGGCCGTTGCCGACTTCATCGTGCCGCCGACGCCGCCGACCACGACACCGCCGGGGACGACGCCGCCAACGACGACGCCGCCGGCAGAGCCGGGAACGGGCGCAAGCGTGTACAACGCCTACTGCGCAGCGTGCCACGGTTCCGACCTCACCGGTTCGCCGATGGGCCCGGGCATCATCGGTGAGAGCAGCTCTGAGATCGCCAAGGTGGTCCGCAAGGGTGACGGCGCAATGCCGGCCTTCAGCTCTGCGATGCTCAGCGACAAGTCGCTGGCCATGCTGACGGACTACATCGCAACGTTCGGCTCCAAGAGCGGCCACGACGATGAGAGCGACGATGGCCACAAGAGCGATGACGACCACGGCACGACGACCACGACGGCACCGGTAGCAACCGGTTCGTCCGTCTACACGTCGTACTGCGCAGCCTGCCACGGCGCCGACGGCACGGGAACCAACCTCGGACCCGACATCGTCGGCGAGAGCCGCGATGAGACGTTCGACGTGGTTCGCAACGGAGACGACGGCATGCCGGCGTTCTCAGCGACGATGCTCAGTGATGCCGACCTCGCAGCCGTCGCCGACTACGTCGCCGCACTCGGTGGCGGTGACAGCGGATCCGACGGCCACAAGAAAAGCAAGGGCCACGACGACGATGACGACTAGGCCCTGACGTCCCGAAACCGAAGAAGGCCCCGTACCCCGGGGCCTTCTTCGCGTCTGCTCCACGAAGGCTCCCCATCTCCCGGCATCCGATTCTCCGGTCCCCCCCCTTCAGGGGGGACAAGCGAGTCTTCGAGCGAGGGGGGACCGCGAGCCCGGGAGCCCGGTACGGCAAAGACTCATTGCACGGGTTGGTTCCACTTCGTGCTCGCAGGCTCGCCCTCCCCCCTACATCGCTCC
>JAJRYI010000073.1 GCA_024275815.1 Actinomycetes bacterium
CGACGCTGTTCACGGCTCGACGCTCGACATCGACACGGTTCGCGACCTCATCGAGTCGCTCGCGGGGATGACGATCGACGAGACCGCGGAGATCCCGTCGCTCGACCCCGGCCGGGCCCGTGTCATCTTCGCCGGTGCTGTCATCTGTGAACAAGCGATGGTCCGCTGTGGTCTCGACGCAGTGACGGTCTCTGAACGAGACCTTCTCGACGGACTCGCAGCGGCGGCCCTCGCCGGGTCGTGACTACTCCTTGGCAGCTTCCATCGCTTTGGCGACGAGGTGTGATGGCAGCTCCTGATAGCGGACGATCTCGGCTGTGAACCTGCCCCACCCGTTCGTGAGCGATCGCAGATCGATCGCGTACCGCATGATCTCGCTCGTCGGGACGTCGGCCTCGACCGTCTGCGTGCCATCGGCGTTGGTGTGGGATCCCTGTACAGCTCCTCTGCGAGCGGCGATGTCTCCCATCACATCGCCCTGGTACTGGCTGGGGATCGTGACCGCTACACGTGACACGGGTTCGAGGACGATCGGCCCTGCACTCTCGAAGGCGGCCTTGAATCCTGCCCGTGCGGCGAGCTTGAACGCCATCTCGGACGAATCGACCGAGTGGTACTTGCCGTCGTCGACGGTGACTTCGACGTCCACGACCGGGTACCCGTACATGCCGCCGTTGTCCATCGTCTCGATGACGCCCTTTTCGACTGCAGGGATGAACTGGCGCGGGATCGAGCCGCCCTTGACCTTGTCGACGAACGTGAACCCGGTACCCCTCGGCAACGGAGCAATGATGAGGTGACACACGCCGTACTGGCCGTGGCCACCGGACTGCTTCTTGTGCTTCCCTTCAGCATCGGCTCGGCGGGTGATCGTCTCGCGGTACGCCACCTTCACCGGCTGCTGATCGACCTGGACACCGAACTTTCGTTCGAGTTTCTCGATCGTGATCGTCAGGTGCGTCTCTCCGAGGCCGTGAAGAAGCGTCTGGTGCGTCTCCTCGTTCCGCTCGACCGACAGCGAGGCATCCTCGGCGAGGATCCGCTGGAGGGACGTCGAGAGCTTGTCGTCGTCAGATTGCGTCCGCGCGGTGATCGCTGTGGCGAGCACCGGCTGTGGCCGGTCGATGCCCGGGACCTTCACCGGCTTGTTCTTCGGGGTGAGTGTGTCCCCGGTGCGTGTATCGACGAGTTTGGCTGCAGCGATGATGTCGCCGGCTGGTGCAGCGTCGACGAGCGTCGTCTCCTTCCCGAACATCGTCGCGATCTTCGCCAGGCGCTCCGTCTGACCGGAGCGGCTGTTCGTGAGCGCCGTCTCGGGACGCAGTGTCCCAGACACCACCTTCATCAGTGAGATCTGTCCGACGTAGGGGTCTGCGAGGGTCTTGAACACGAACGCCAGTGGATCCTGGTCAGGGTCCTTCTCGATCAGTACCTCTTCACCACCGGCGATCACCTTGACGGGTGGGCGGTCCTGGGGGGAAGGTCCGAGCTCGACGATGAAGTCGGCGAGGCGGTCGACGGCGATCGGGCCGGTCGCCGATCCACAGGTCACGGGGAACACCGTGGCTGCTGCGACCCCCTTGGCCATGGTGGTTTCGAGCTCCTCGACCGAGGGGATGACCCCGTCGAGGTACCCCTCGAGGAGGTCATCGTCTGCCACGACGATGCCTTCGACGAGGTTGTCGTGCACCTCATGGCCCTCGTCGACGAGCTCTTCGGGGATGTCGATGATCTCAGCCTTGCCGGAGTCGTAGCAGTACGCCTTGTTGCGGAACAGGCCGATGATGCCGCGAAAGTCCGCTTCCTTGCCGATCGGGAGCTCGATGGGGGCGATACCTGCACCGAATCGGTCGCGGAGCTCGATGAGCGTCCGCTCGAACGATGCCCGTTCCTTGTCGAGCTTGTTGATGAAGATCATCCGCGGAACGTTGTGCTTTTCAGCAATACGCCAGGCGTACTCGGTCTGGACCTCGACACCGTCGACGGCGCTCACGACGAAGACGGCGAGGTCTGCAACGCGCAGAGCAGCGTGGACGTCCCCTGCGAAGTCTGCGTACCCCGGTGTGTCGATGAGGTTGACCTTGTGGCCACGCCACTCGAAGGGAGCCATACCCATGGTGACGCTCATCTGGCGATCGTGCTCTTCAGGGTCGGCGTCCGTGACGGTGGTGCCCGCCTCAACGGTACCGATACGAGGGACCGCGCCGGCACGAAACAGGAGAGCTTCCGCGAGTGTCGTCTTGCCGGATCCCGAGTGGCCGACCAGAGCAACGTTACGGATCTTCTCAGGAGGGAAGACTTTCACCCACGGACTCCTTCGTTGGTTGGCGCCAGATTACGCAACAACGGACCGCTGCGTGAACTCCGCTCTACGATACGGTGCATCGGTACCGGCCCGGGTGGCGAAATCGGCAGACGCGACGGACTTAAAATCCGTTACCCGCAAGGGTGTGTGGGTTCAAATCCCACCCCGGGCAC
>JAJRYI010000074.1 GCA_024275815.1 Actinomycetes bacterium
ACGCGGTAAGCCGGTCGATCCGCCCCATATGGGTCCGTCACAGAGCAATATCACGACCCGCGGACCTCAAACCGCGACCCGCACGCGGAAAGCGACACCAGAGCCGCTGCCCCCGCCACATCAAGTAAAGCGACGCCCCCTTCAGGGGGGACAAGCGAGTCTGCGAGCGAGGGGGGGACCGCGAGTCCGCGAGCCCGGTACGCGAACACACGCTCACGTCAGCTGCGTGCGAAACACCAGCCGAGCGATCTGACCTTTGGAGAAGAGATAGCGAGGGCGTTGGAGGGGACGGTGGTCTCTTTCGAGTTCGAGGAGACGGCGGGCCAGGATGCCATCTTCTCGCATATGTCACTCCGAAGGGCCGGGGTAGGGGCCGGCCTGCGTGGTCCGAAGTGTCGGAACCACCTATGAAAAGGCGGTGGTGGATCGCCTTCTGTCCTTCCTCCAACGGTCCCCCGCTATGTACTCGTATGGTCGCTGCCCGTCGGACCAATGTCAACCCATATCTAGGAAATCGGTTCCATCGCCTTCGGTGGCCTACCGAAACCATCGAGAACGCGAAAGAACGGATTAGTGCAGATGCACCAGCCGCCCCTTCACCATCGAGCTGAGTGCTCTAGCGACGTTCCTTGACGAGGTCGGCGAGGGCCGACGGGTCGACCTTGATGCCCGGCCCCATCGTCGATGAGAGCGCGACCTTCTTGATGAACTTCCCCTTCGAGGAGGCGGGCTTCGATCGTTGGATCTCATCGGCGATCGCAACGACGTTGTCGGTGAGTTGCTCCTCGGTGAACGATACGCGTCCGACCGGGATGTGTACGTTTCCGTACCGATCGTTGCGATACTCGACACGACCAGCCTTGAACGCTGCAACCGTCTTGCCGATGTCGGTCGTCACTGTGCCGGACTTCGGGTTTGGCATCAGGCCACGGGGGCCGAGCAGCTGACCGAGCTTGCCGACGACCGGCATCATGTCGGGGCTGGCAATCGTGACGTCCCAATCCAGAGCCATCTTGCCGCTGGCGATCTCGTCTGCAAGGTCCTTGCCGCCGACGACGTCTGCACCGGCCTCCTCCGCCTCTGCCGCCTGATCGTTGGCGAACACGACGACCTTGACGGTCTTGCCTGTGCCGTGGGGAAGCGAGACGGTGCCTCGCACGATCTGGTCGGCCTGACGAGGATCGATTCCGAGCTGGAACGCGATGTCGACGGATTCATCGAACTTCGCGTTCGCCAGCGTCTTGACGAGGCCGACCGCATCGACCGGGTTGTACAGCGTGTCCGGATCGTACCTGCGCAACACATCGGCGCGGTTCTTCGAGATACCCATGGGGTGTTTCCTTTCGTGGTGTGACGGGCTGTTCGCCCTTCCACATGTTTCAGATTACAGATACCAGAACCCAGATCCTGATGTCTGTGATCTGGAGTCTGACTTTACGCCTCGACGACGTCGAGACCCATCGAGCGGGCCGTCCCTTCGATGATCAACATCGCGTTGTCGATGTCGTTGGCGTTGAGGTCCGGCATCTTGGTCTCAGCGATCTCTCGCACCTGGGCCTTCGTGACCGAACCGACCTTCTCCTTGTGCGGGACAGGCGAGCCCTTCTCGATCTTGGCTGCCTGACGGAGCAACACTGCCGCCGGCGGCGTCTTCGTGATGAACGTGAACGACCGATCCTCGTAGATCGAGATCTCGACGGGTATGATCGTCCCGGCTTGTGCCTGTGTGGCGTTGTTGTACGCCTGGACAAAGTCCATGATGTTCACACCGTGCTGGCCGAGGGCAGGGCCGACCGGCGGCGCAGGGCTTGCCTGGCCGGCGGGGATCTGCAGCTTGAGCACGGTCATCAGTTTCTTGCGACCCATGGTTCAGATTCCTTGCTGTATCAGTACT
>JAJRYI010000075.1 GCA_024275815.1 Actinomycetes bacterium
GCTGCCGAAAGGAGTGAGATGGAGAAGTCGCCACCCGCTGCTCTCTCCGTGAGGAGCACAGACATCGCGTAGAGGGTCACGCCGAACGCGACCATGACGAACAGCGACATCGCCAGTATCGAACGGCGCGGGTAGGTGGAAACGGTCAAGCGCGAAGTCTACGGGTAGGCGGGTCGAGGTGTGCTGCGTCGGCGCCGGCGGAACCGGACACGCGTCTCGCGATAGGGTGATGTCATGGCACTCGAAGTCATCGTCACCGAGCCAGCACAACCCTCCGATCTCCCCCCACTGATCTTCGTCCACGGTGCGTGGCACGGGGCGTGGTGCTGGACCGAACACTTCACCGGGTACTTCGCCGACCTCGGGTACCAGTCATACGCGATCGATCTGCGGGGGCATGGAGCGTCCACGGGAAACCTCCGCACCTCCAGGGTCGCCCACTACGTTGCAGATGTTCGTCGCGTCGCTGTGGAACTGCCCGAGTCACCCATCCTCATCGGCCACTCGATGGGTGGACTCGTCACACAGCAGTACCTCGCGAAGTACCGTGCACGGGCAGGCGTGTTGATGGCTCCGGTGCCACGAACCGGAGCCATCGGAGCAACGTGGAGGGTCGCGACCAGCCACCCTCTGGCCTTCCTGCGGGCCAACGCCACGCTCTCGCTCGGTCCGATCGTCGACGATCCCGACCGTGCCATCTCGCTGCTCTTCGGCCCGGCGATGCCACCCGGCGATGCAGCCCGCTACGCCGCGATGCTTCAGGACGAGTCCTACCTGGCGTATCTCGAGATGATCCTCGAGCTCCCTCATCCATCGCGTGTCAAGGATCCCGTCCTGGTCGTCGGCGCCATCGACGACGCGATCTTCTCTGCACGCGAGGTCATGGACACCGCACGTTCCTACGGCACCGAGGCCGTCCTCTTCCCCGACATGGGCCACGACATGATGTTGGAGCCCGCATGGCAAGAAGTCGCCGACGCGATCGAGACGTGGATTCGTCAACCGACAGTCGACGACTGACCATCCAACCGTACCGGGCTCGCAGGCTCGCGGTCCCCCCTGAACCTGGATCCGCGGACTGTCCGTCGTCAAACCCGGAGAACACTGTCGCCCCAAGGGTTCCGTGGTGTTGACTATTGCACCGTTTCGGTGCAGAACACGGTGTTCTTCTGTCCCCCCTTCAGGGGGGACGGCAGAAAGGACCCGGCATCACGGCGTTGAACAGCGGATCCAGGCTGAATGGGGACGGGAGGAGCGGCGTGTCTACGCTCCTAGCCATGACCTCTATCGACATCGCCCGCATCCGAGCAGACACTCCGGGCTGTCTGAACGTCATCCACTTCGGCAACGCTGGAAGCTCCCTCCCGACGAGCATGACGCTCGACGCGCACATCGAGTACCTAGAACTCGAGGCATCCATCGGTGGGTACGAGGCCATGGCTGTCGCCTCGGCCAGCCTCGATGCTTTCTACGACGGGGCGGCACGACTCATCAACTGTCGGCCAGAGGAAGTCGCCTTCCAGTCGGGAGCTTCCGAGGCGTGGTGGCGGGCGTTCCTCGCCGTCGGACTCGAACCCGGTGACCGCGTGCTCGTCGGAACGACCGAGTTCCAATCGGCCGCCTTCGGTCTCCTCCAGGCTCGAAAGCGGGGCATCCTCGTCGAAAGGATCCCCGACGACGAGACCGGGCGTGTCGACCTCGCTGCGCTCGAATCGATGATGGACGCGTCGGTCAAACTCGTCGGCCTCACCCAGATCGCGATGTCCAACGGGCTCGTCAACCCGGCCGCAGCGGTCGGA
>JAJRYI010000076.1 GCA_024275815.1 Actinomycetes bacterium
TCCACTCAGTCCTCCCTGCCTGCACCGATGTGTGTGTCGATCAGTCGCAGAAAGTTCCTCTCGGCGCTGGGTGCTTCGGTCGCCGTCGCCGCAGCGGGTGGGTACGGCATCTCGGTGTGGGGGAAGAACCCTGTTGCAATGGATCCGACGACGACCACGACACTGCCTGCCGGTGCGGCTGCCGGCCCATCCCTCGCACACACCCTCGTTGTCGTCGAGATGGGCGGGGGCAACGACGGCCTCAACATGGTAGTTCCCCACGCCACGAGCAGGTACTACGACCTGCGGCGCGGCCTCGCCATCGAAGAACCCCTCGACCTCGACGGCGAGATCGGGCTCCACCCCGAACTCGGGTTCCTCGCCGAGCGGTACGCCGCCGGACAGGTCGCCGTCGTCGAGGGCATCGGGTATCCAGACCCGGATCTCTCCCACTTCTCATCGATGGCGACGTGGTGGAGTGCCGACCCGGACGCGGTCAGCCAGACCGGGTGGCTCGGACGGTACCTCGACGCAGCCGTCGACCCCGACGAGACCCTCGCCGGCGTGTCGATCGGTCCGGGTCCGACGCCGGCGCTCCTCGCCGACAAGGCTTTCGTCGTGTCGGTCCAGGACATGACGGGCCTCTCCCCGATCGTGCCGCCGTGGGTCGACTCGACCGATGAGCTGATGTCGATGTGGCAGGGGTTCGCCCCCGCCGCCTTCGACGGCGCAGTGCTCCTCGACCAGGTCCGTGCCGCCATCGACGCCACCGTCACCGCAGCCGACGACCTCTCAGAGATCCTCGACGAGACCGCTGCGCAAGATGAAGAACCCGGGGGGAACGGGCGGGGCGGACGCCGGGGTGATCTCGGCTCGTTCCTGTCCGTCGCCGCCGCGCTCGTCACGAGCCCGAACCCGCCACGGGCCATCTATGTTCACGGTTGGGGTGACTTCGACACCCACGAGGGCCAGGAGTCCCGACACGGCGAGATGATGGCCGCTCTCGACGACGGGCTCGCCGGGTTCTTCGAGACGATCGACGCAGCGGGGATATCCGACGACGTGATCGTGATGACGACGTCCGAGTTCGGGAGACGACCTGCCTACAACGGGTCGGGGACGGACCACGGGACCGCAGGTGCCCACTTCGTCATCGGTTCGGGCGTGGCGGGAGGCCGCCACGGCGAATCACCCTCCCTGACCAACCTCGATGCCCGCGGCAACCTCATCCACACCGTCGACTACCGCTCCGTGTACGCCACCGTCCTCGACGGCTGGCTCGCCGCCGACGCCGCCACCATCCTCGCCGCCGAGTACGACCCTCTCCCCCTCTTCACATAGGTGTCTGGCGTCCAGCAGCGCAATATGTTGCGGTTGTAGACGCCAGAGTCCTATCAGTCGGTCCAGATGGCGGTGATGATGCGGCGCACGGAGGCCGGGTCGTCGACGAGTTGGTGCCAGGTGAACCGATAGACGGTCCACCCGAGAGCGTGTGCCCGGTTCTGCTTCTCCCGATCTCGTTGGAACGAGCGCGGATCCATGTGCCACCGCTCGCTGTCGGTCTCGATCAGTGCCGTCCTCGCTGGGTAGGCGAAGTCGAACCTCCCGACGAACTCCCCGTCTGGCTCGAATAGCTTGAACTGGAGATCCGGCATCGGGTACGGGAGGTGAGAGACGACGGCCCGGAACAGGTCCTCGAGATCCGACTCCGTGATGCTGCCCCACGCGATCCGATCCATGACGAGCGGCCTGATGGTGCCGACGCCGGTACGTCCCGGCCTGGCAACGCGGGCGATGAAGCACCGGACCTGCCACGCGGTGAACAGGTTCCTGCGAAGACCCGAGTCGAGACATCGCTCGACGAGCCACGGGGGTGCTGATGCCCCGAGATCGACGATCGTGCGCACAGCTGTTGTCACCGGGATCCCGTCGAGGTTCACGATGTCGGAAGTGAGGAGATCCTTGGACTCATGAACGGTGGGTCCCGACCGTTTGGGTCGCCGATGACGCGTCGTGACGATCTCGATCGGCTCTGATCGTCGCGACATCATCCCCCACAGGACCGCCGCGGTCCGGTGAGAGGCTGCGGCAGGTTGAGCCGTCGACAGGACCGCCGCTGCGACGTCGCGCTCCCACGTCGGTTCCGCTCCGGCGTATCCGTAGACACACGGGTGCATCGCCTCGTACAACCCGACCGAGACGCGGTGCTCGACGGTTCGCTGGGGTATCCCGCAGGCATCGGCCTGTGCCAGCGTGAAGACCCCCCGCTGTCGACGGGCGCTTCGAGCGAGCAGGATGTCACGTGAGGCCATGCCACCACCGTGCCACATTCGACCCCTCACCTGAAGACCCTTGGACTCTGGCGTCCATAACCGCAATATGTTGCGGCGCTGGACGCCAGACGCCTAGGACTGGGCGGCTTTCCAGGCTTTCTTGCGGGCCTTCATGTCGGTGCGGGACTCGGCGGAATCCACCTCCGAGATGTTGGGCCACTCGGGGAGTTTGGCGTCCCACCCGTCTGGCTTGACGTCGAACTGGCGGGCAAGCACTGCTGCGTAGACCCTGGCCTTGTAATCCCCGAACCCCGGCATCGCCTTGATCCGTTTGATCAGCTCGGCATGGGTCTCGGCACCGTCCCATAGTCCAGTTGGGTCGCCGCCGTACTCGTCGACGACGAAGTTCGCCACCGCCTGGGTTCGCTTCGCCATGTTGGCCGGGAACCGGTGCAGGGCAGGTTTCTCACGAAAGACGGTCTCGAGTTCGTCGGGATCCATCGTCGCGATCAGTTCTGCATCGAGCGGCTTGCCGAGGCGCTGCTGGAGTTCGTACGGCCCTGCGAAGGCCTTCTCGACGGGAATCTGCTGATACAGCGTCATGCCGACGAGGAGAGCGAAGTGGTTCTCCCCGAGTAGGGCGTTCGCCTCGGGGACATCGGTGAAGTAAATCTGTGTCATGCCGGGACGGTACCAGGCACCGGAATCCACTCTGGCGTCCAGATGCGCAAGATATTGCGGCTACGGACGCCAGACGCCTGGATGGGGGTCAGTCGTCGGTGTAGCGGATTACCGAGGAATCGGTGATGTAGTCGAGGGTACCGGGGGCGGCCTCGATCGCGTAGCGGAACTCGAGACCGTCGGCTGGGAAGTACCGCTCGCACGGATCCTGCGTGCACGGGACCATCGAGGCACGGTCCTTGTACGTCCCGTCCTCGTTGAACCAGACGATGTCGAGCGGGATCAGGGTGTCCTTCATCCAGAACGGGTCGCCGTCATGACGCCAGAAGAACAGCATCCCATCGAGATCGCCGAGGTCTGTGACACCCATCAGGCCCTGCTGACGCAACGACGGGTTGTCCGCGATGGCAAGTGTCAGCGTTCGGTCACCCACCTGGACCTCTTTGACCCGAAAATCGGCGATCTGTGGCGGCATTGCGAACTCGTTCGAAGTCGTCGTGGAACCCGACGGTTCGTCCGGTGATCCGACTGCAGCACAGGCAGATAGAACGAGGGCGACGAGGAGAACGGGGATGACGCGCATAGCGAGAACTTACCCCTCCGGGTTCGATACCTCACCGGGGCGGCCATCGAGTCGCCGGGCAACGAGAGACAGGATGAGCGCAGCGATCGATGCACCGAGAACCCCGGCAATGGCGACTCTCTTGAACGGCACCGACAACGGTGCGAACTGCAGCACGGCGATCCCGCTCCACACGTACCCGGCAGCGAGGCTCCCGACCGCGACCATGAACCATCGAAAGACCGTCCCCGAGATCAGGAGGGCAACGACGGCTGTTGTGAAGAGGACGACACCTACGACGATCGCCGTTTCCACCGACACCGACTCGTGGGACGATGCGCCGAGACCGGCGACACTCCCGACACCGTACAACGCGACGGCCGCAACGCCGAGCGCGGGGAGCCGATGATCCACCAGCGACACGAGGAACCCGAGCGAGCCGACGAGGACCACCGCGGCACCGATCGGAAGTGATGGAACCATCCCGCTCGCCATCCACCCAGTGACACCAACGGAGAACAGCGCGAACGACACGGCAACAGGATGGAGAGCCAACACCGCCCACTCTCGATGCCAGGTGATCCACCGCGAGGACAGAGTGCCAGACACCGCCGCCCACACGAGCCATCCGAGACCGAGCGCAGCGATGGACACGAGGAAGACGACGGATCCAGAGTTGAGATGGTCGCGCACAGCCCACAGGGAAACCAAACCCCCGACGACGATCACGATCACGAACCCGGCCCAACGCATGCGGCAAGGCTACGGGTCACATACACGGTGGGCAACATCGGGCACCGCTCGATTCTCGTGCTGCCCAACACCTCCCTGTGCTGACATCAGACGTGGCCACGTACGCCGCCATCCCCTTCGACGGGAATCTGGCGGACGATGATGGCCTGATTTCGACCTCGAAACGCATCCCGCAGTCACTGAGGCCTCAGCTCACAAGCGCGATCACGACGGGGATCGTGACGATCGACACGAGCGTGCCGACAAGCACCGTCGTCGTGACGAGGTCGGGTTCCAGGTCGTGTTCGAGTGCGATGATCGACGTGAACACCGCAGGCGGCATGGCGAACTGGAGGATGACGACCCCGCCGGGCACACCGGTGAGACCGACGAGCATCACCGTACCGGCCGCCAGGACGGGGGCGATACCAAGCTTCACCACCAGGACACGGACGACGTCCATGCTCACGTGGGGCTTCGTCATCTGGCCGAGTTGAGCTCCCAGGGTCA
>JAJRYI010000077.1 GCA_024275815.1 Actinomycetes bacterium
CATCGGACGAAGCCAGGGTCTACGAGCTGATCTGGAAGCGCACTGTTGCCTCCCAGATGAAGGACGCCAAAGGCGAGAGCGTCGTCGTCGGAATCGAAGCGGACACCCTCGACAAGCGGACCTGTCGGTTCCAGTCCTCGGGACGCACGATCACGTTCCCCGGGTTCCTGCGGGCCTACGTCGAGGGCAGCGACGACCCCGATGCTGCACTCGATGACCAGGAGACGCACCTCCCCGAGATGACCGAAGGCGACGCCGTCGTCGCTGTTGAACTCCAGCCGACCGATCACCAGACGAAGCCGCCTGCCCGCTACACGGAAGCGTCGTTGATCAAACGCCTCGAGGAGCTCGGGATCGGCCGACCCTCGACGTACGCGTCGATCATCGCCACGATCCTCGACCGCGAGTACGCACGCAAGGTGGGCACGGCGTTGGTCCCGACGTGGCGGGCGTTCAGCGTCGTCGGCCTCCTCGAGCAGCACTTCGCCGAGTACGTCGACTACGACTTCACCGCCCGTATGGAGCGCGACCTCGATCGGATCGCCGACGGCGAACAGGACATGGTCCCCTACCTCAAAGAGTTCTACCACGGGGACGGCCAGCCGGGCCTCGTCGAGTTCGTCTCTGAAGAGGCACTCGAAAAGATCGACCCGAAAGCGGTCAACTCGTTCCCGATCGGGATGGGGGACGACGGCGAGCCGATCGTTGCGCGGGCAGGCCAGTATGGGCCCTACCTCCAGCACGGTGAGCGTCGAGCGTCGATCCCTCCAGATCTCGCACCGGACGAACTGACGTTGCAGAAAGCCCTCGAACTGCTCGACGCCCCCTCCGACGAGCACTCGCTCGGCACCGACCCCGACTCCGGTCTCGAGGTGTTCGTCAAGATCGGACGGTTCGGGCCCTACGTGCAACTCGGTGAACGCGACCCCGACTCGAAGGTCAAGCCGAAGATGGCGTCCCTGTTCAAGACGATGTCACCGGCCGAGATCACGCTCGAGGAGGCACTCGAACTGCTGTCCCTGCCCCGGGTCATCGGTGAACACCCCGAGGACGGCAAACCGATCGAGGCGCTCAACGGGCGGTACGGCCCTTACATCAAGTGGAACAAGGAGAGCCGGAGCCTCGAAGAGGAGCATCAACTCTTCACGATCACCTTAGATGAGGCCCTCGCGCTCCTTGCAAAGCCGAAGCAGCGCCGTGGCGCCAAGCCACCCATCAAGGAACTCGGGACCGATCCTGCCACGGGCAAAGAGATCGTCATCAAGGACGGCCGCTTCGGCCTCTACATGACCGATGGAGAGACCAACGTCTCGTTCCGCAAGGCCGAGACCGTGGAGAACGTCACCCTCGACCATGCCGCAGAGCGGCTTGCAGAGAAGCGTGCGAAGGGTCCTGCGAAGCGCCGGTAGCGGGAACGCAGAGGTCCCGTTCGTGGGAGACTGACACCATGGAACACGACGCAACGCCCTCGACGCAACGCTACATCGCGTTCGAAGGTGTCGAGGGTGCAGGTAAATCGACCGTCGCGGACCGAGTCGCTGCCCACCTCGAGGCACAAGGCCACACCGTGGTGCGTGTCCGAGAACCCGGTGGCACCGCCGTCGGTGAACACATCAGAGACATCCTGCTCGACGGGGAGCACACCCCCGTCCCACGTGCCGAAGCCGCATTGTTCGCCGCTGCCCGTGCCCACCTCGTGGCAGAGAAGGTCATCCCCGCGCTCACCGCCGGATCCTGGGTGATCTCGGACCGTTCGGCGTACTCGTCCCTTGCCTACCAGGCTGCAGGCCGTGGACTCGCCCTCGACGACATCCGGCGTCTCAACGACATCGCGATCGGCGGGGTGTGGCCCGGCGTCGTCGTCCTGCTCCACACCGACCCTGCGATCGGGCTCTCCCGCCAGGAGGTTGGGGACAGGATCGGCAACGAGTCAGACGCCTTCCACCGCACCGTCGCCGAGGCGTTCGACGCCCTTGCCGACGCCGAACCCGACCGGTTCACCGTCATCGACGCGTCCCGCTCTCTCGAACGTGTCGTTGCGGACGTCCTCGAAGCGTTGGGTGTGACGACGTGACGGAGTTCGACGACCTCGTCGGCCACGGAGCCGTCCTCGACCTGCTCACCGCCGAACTCGAAGCGCCCTCCCAGGCGTACCTCTTCGTCGGCCCATCCAACATCGGGAAAGCGACCGCTGCCCGCCGATTCGCTGCAGCGCTCGTCGGGGGCGACGACGAAGATCTCGTACGTCGGGCCAAGGCAGGGTCTCACCCCGATCTCGTCCTCGTATCTCCGGAAGGCCGGACGTCGATCACCGTCGACCAGGCCAGGGGGATCGTTGCAGCTGCAGTGCGCTCGCCGCTCGAAGCGCAGCGCAAGGTGTTCCTGCTCGAAGAGGCCTCGATGCTCAACGATGAGGCAGCAAACGCACTGCTCAAGACGCTCGAGGAACCGATCGCGTCGAGCACCTTCATCCTCGTCGCCGAGTCCGAGGACGACCTCCCGGCAACCGTCGCAAGCAGATGCAGGACGATCGTGTTCGGCCGTGTCCCTGAAGCAGAGATCGCTGAGGGATTGATCGCCCAGGGGATCGACGAGACGAGAGCTCGCCAGGCCGCTCGCATCTCGGGTGGTAGGCCGGGGCTCGCGGTCGCTCTTGCGACGGAACCGGCCGTTGCTGCGTTCCGCGACGCGTGGCTCGGTGTGCCCGACAAGTTGACCGATCACCCCGGTGAGGCGTACCGGCTCGTGACCGAAGTCCTCGACGCCACCGAACCGTTGCTCTCTGCAGTCAAGCGTCGCCAGGAACATGAGATCGAGACCGAGTTCCCTGAGGGCAACGTCCCCAAGATCGTCGTCGATCGACAGCAACGAGAGGTCACCCGGGCATCCGATGCGCTCTACACGACGGGTCTGGAACTGCTCGCCACGTTCTACAGGGACACCGCTGCGGCACAGTTCGGGGCGCCCGTCCAGAATACCGACATCCCCGCTGCTTCGCTCACGAGGGTGACCAGCACCGTTGCCCTCGAGAACGCACAGCGGGTCCTCGAGACGATCGACGCCCTCAAAGCCAACCAGCGGCCACAACTCGCGCTTGCGACCCTGTTCGTCGATCTCGGGTCCGATGGCTGATCTGTGGGCGTTTGCGCCCCGCAGCGTGCATCGGGTGTTCCGCCCTCCGACCAGGCTGCTCGTGCGGACCTACTTCGACCTGTCGGTGACGGGCAGGCAGAACGTGCCCGTATCGGGTCCCGTCATCATCGCGTCGAACCACTTCTCGCATCTCGACCCTCCGCTCATCTCTGCGAACCTCGACCGGTACCCACGGTTCCTCGCCGTCGACGACCTGTTCGGGCAGTGGCTTGCCTTCGACTTGTTGATGGGGTTCTGGGAGACGATCCCGCTCGACCGTGACGGCTACCCCGTGCGGGCGATGCGGACGTCGATCGATCATCTTCTCGCAGGCAACGTTCTCGGGCTCTTCCCTGAGGGCCGCAGGGTTGAACGCTGGGGGGAGAGTCCGCCGAAGCGTGGGGCGGCGTGGCTTGCATGGATGACGGGTGCACCGCTGATCCCGCTTGCGATCCACGGGACGAAGCACTCCCTTGCACCGGGGGAGCGGGGGTTTCATCGAACGGCGGTCCATATCTGGATGGACGAGCCGATCTGGTGGTACAACTACAAGGAGCACGTCGATCCCCTCGGAGCGATGATGGATGACTGGTACCGGATCGTCGACGGGCACCTCGCCCATTGGGAGGATGTCTGATGTCGAAACGTGTCGTGGTCGCGGGTGGCAGCGGGATGATCGGATCGGCGCTCGTCGAAGCACTTCGTGGGCGCGGAGACGACGTAGTCGTGCTGCGGCGAGCCTCCTCGAACGGGTCCGACGCGACGTGGGATCCGTCGCGTGGAGACCTCGATCGGGGCGTCCTCGAAGGTGTCGATGCCGTCGTCTCTCTCAACGGTGCAGGCATCGGAGACGAGCGCTGGAACCTCGAAAGGAAAGCGGTACTGCGGTCCTCGCGTATCGACCCCGTCGGCCTGCTCGCTGAGACGATGGCAGCCATGGCTCGCCCTCCGGCGGTGTTCGTGACGGGTTCGGCAACAGGGTTCTACGGGGACACGGGCGAGCAGATCGTCGATGAGTCGTCGCCGCCCGGTGACGACTTCCTCGCGCTGTTGTGTGTGGACTGGGAGGCTGCCGCCAAGCCCGCTATAGATGCAGGCGTCCGTGTCGTGCACGCCCGTACGGGCATCGTGCTGTCGGACACCGGTGGGGCGCTGTCCCCGCTGTTGCCGATCTTCAAGGCCGGCCTCGGCGGACCGATCGGCAACGGTGCGCAGTGGTGGTCGTGGATCACCCTGCGTGACGAGGTAGCTGCACTGATGCTGCTCATCGACGGTGATCTCTCTGGACCGGTCAATCTGGTGGCTCCCAACCCGGTGCGCCAGAAGGAGTTCGCCAAGGCACTCGGTGAGGTCCTGCACCGCCCCGCCGTCGTTCCCGCCCCCAAGTTCGCCGTCAACCTCCGTCTCGGTAAGGAACTCGCTGAAGCCATCGGCTACGCCTCCCAGCGTGTTGCCCCCACCGTGCTTACCGACGCAGGGTTTCCCTTCGCCGACACTGAGATCGACTCCGCGCTCGCATCGGTCTTTCGGCCCTGAGGGTCACTCAGCAGGGAGGTGGGGGTATCATTGCCGCCGCGCCGGGGTAGCTCAGGGGTAGAGCAACGCACTCGTAATGCGTAGGTCCGGGGTTCAAATCCCCGCTCCGGCTCCAATCAAATCACAGACGTCGGACCCGCTGTTCGTCAGCCTCGCTCAGAACAGGGGACGGGTTCCGGCTTCAACGCTCGTGAAGATCACCACGATGATGATCACGCTCACGATCGTGAACACTGCACCGATGATGAGGGCACCTCGTGCGAGACCGAGGCCCTTTCTCTCGTCGTACTCTCGGATCAGACGGATCTACTGGATGCCTGTGTAGGTGGCGGTGCCCGTGAACACCAGGGCAGTGAAACCCCACAGTGCGAACACGAAGGTGGAATCGGCAGTGGTGGACGGGAACACTCCGGTGAGGATGTTGATGAGGATGAGCATCGCCACCCACCACACCGGCGTCAGGAGTGCGAAGATGAACGCCCGTCGTGCCTGGCGGTGGCTCCACTCCTCGGGGAGGAGACCGTCGATCCTCTCCTCGTTGCAGACCTGGTCACTCGGTTGCTTGGTCAAGCCGGGCTCCTCTCGAGTTCGAACCATGATCCGACTTTGAAGATCCGCCGGCTAGCTCAAGTGTTGCACAGGGTCCGCTGCGGCGGTCGAGGAATCTCGACGTTGGGTTCCCCGTCAGCCTCGATCCGCGAGGTCGCATCTGCTGCCAGGCTTCCGCTTCCTCCGTCCTCCTTGAACCTGGATCCGCGATCTGAGTGTCGGCGAACCCGTAGAACGCTTCCGCTCCAAGGGTTGTGAGGTGTTGGGTGGTGCACCGTTTCGGTGCAGGACGTGGCGTTCTTCCGTCCTTCTGTCCCCCCTTCAGGGGGGG
>JAJRYI010000078.1 GCA_024275815.1 Actinomycetes bacterium
CGTTGGTGTCAACGGGACGGGGAAGACGACCAGTATCGCCAAGATCGCGAACGAGCTCGTGAGCGCCGACTCATCGGTCGTTCTCGGCGCGGCAGACACGTTTCGAGCCGCCGCCGACACACAGCTGCGGGCCTGGGGGGATCGCGTCGGTGTTCCCGTCGTGTCGGGTACAACGGGCGCCGATCCCGCCTCGGTCGCTTTCGATGCGTTCTCGAGGGCGAAGAGCGATGGTGCCGATGTGGTGATCATCGACACGGCCGGGCGGCTTCACAGCCAGACCAACCTGATGGACGAACTCGGCAAGGTGGCGCGGATTCTCGAGCGTGAGGCGGGGGCTGTCGACGAGATCCTGCTCGTCCTCGACGGGACGACCGGTCAGAACGGGCTGGCACAAGCGAAAGCCTTCACCGACGCCGTCGGTGTAACCGGTCTCGTGCTGACGAAACTCGACGGGACGTCACGCGGTGGTATCGCTGTTGCCGTCGAGCGGACACTGGGAGTCCCTGTGAAGTACATCGGTGTGGGCGAGGGAATGGACGACCTCCTACCATTCGATCCTGAAGCTTTCGTCGAGGCGTTGATCGCGAGGTAGCCATGACCGATGCCGAGTTGCTTGATGTGGCGGCTGAGGCAGCCGAACGTTCCTACTCGCCGTACTCGCACTTCCGGGTCGGGGCAGCCGTCGTCACGGATGCAGGCGAGGTCGTTACGGGTGCGAACATCGAGAACGCTGCCTTCGGTGCGTCGATATGTGCCGAGGCGAACGCGATCACCAACGCGATCGGTGGGGGAGCGAGAGCCATCGCGGTCGTAGCGGTGGTCTGCCTCGACGGCGAGCTGTGCACGCCGTGTGGAAACTGCCGTCAGATCATGAGGGAGTTTCAGGTCGAACGTATCGTCCTCAGCTCGCCTGATGGCTCACCGGTCGCCGTCACGGTCGAAGATCTTCTCCCGATGTCCTTCGGTCCCGAAGCCCTTCGGGAGTAGGGCACGTGACGAACGAACGGCCGCCGGTACGGAGCCGACGGCCGTTCGCTACGAGAGGGTCAGCTCCTGGACTTGAGTGCCTCGATGAGCTGCGGGACGACCTTGTGGAGGTCGCCGACGACACCAAGGTCGGCGAGCGCGAAGATCGGTGCGTCGGGGTCCTTGTTGATCGCGATGATCGTCGAGGAGCCCTTCATACCCACGATGTGCTGCATTGCACCTGAGATACCTGCAGCGATGTAGACGCTCGGCTTGACCGTCTTTCCCGTCTGGCCGATCTGATACGAGTAGGGGACCCAGCCGGCGTCCACGACAGCCCGTGTCCCTCCCACGGCACCGCCGAGGAGACCGGCGAGTTCGTCGAGCATCGCGAACTTGTCTGGCGCACCGAGACCGCGTCCACCCGATACGACGATCTGCGCGGCTTCCAGGTCTGGCCCTTCGGAGGCCTCGACGTGGCGTTCGGTGATCGTTGCACCACCGGAGCGGCCGGTGTCGGGCAATGCGACCGTGTGAACCTCGGGGCTGCCTCCTCCCGTGTCCTCCGAGACGAACACCTTCGGTCTCGTGATCACGAGAGCAGGACCGTCGAGAACGACCTGCGTCGTTACCGAGAGGCTGCCACCGAGGATCTCGGATGTGACCGTGACGGTGTCTTGGAGCGAGACGTCGAGGCCGTTGGCAACGACCGGTGCACCGAGACGTGCGGACAGGCGTCCGGCGACGTCGCGGTCGGTGTTCCCCATGCCGAACAGGACGAGCTTCGTATCGGACCCCTCGAGCAACTCACCGAGAGCCCGTGCAGCAGGAGCGGCCGGAAGGACGTCGCCGGTGTCGAGGTGGTAGACCGTGCCGGCTCCGTGAGCACCGAGCACAGCGAACGCCTCAGGCGAGCCGGCTCCCACGTAGAACACGGCAGTGTCGCCCATCGAGTTCGCTTTCGAAACGAGTTCGAGCGATCCGGGGGTCGGTGCCCCATCGATCTCCTCTGCGAATACCCAGATAGCCATCTCAGATCACCTTCACTTCTTCGAGGAGTTCGACGATCTTGAGGTACGCCTCACCATCGTCCTCGACCAGCTCACCGGCAGCCCGTGATGCCACGGGCTCGACGGCGATGACCGCTTGTGTGACGACGGGCTCAACACCGAGGTCCGCTGCGGTCGCTGTGTCCACCGGCTTCGACTTCGCCTGCATGATCCCCTTGAACGTCGGGTACCGCGGTTCGACGGCACCTGCGGTCACGGCAACGACGGCAGGGAGAGGGCTGGTGACCGTCTCGTACCCCGACGCTGTCTGTCGTTCGATCGTGACCGTGTCATCGGCGACGGAGAAGCCTCGGGCGAACGAGAGACACGGAACGTCGAGCAGCTCGGACATCATCTGTGGCACGACGCCGCTGTAGCCGTCGGTCGACTCGGTGCCGGTGATGACGAGATCGAACCCTTCACGTTGCACGGCAGCGCTCAGGATCCTGGCCGTCGTCAGGGCGTCGGAACCCTTGAGGTCCTCGTCGTCGACGAGAACTGCCTTGTCTGCTCCCATCGCAAGTGCCTGGCGGATGCCCTGCAGCGATCCCGATGGTGACATCGAGAAGAGGGTGACGGTTCCTTCGGTCGCTTCGGCAAGCTGGAGACCGACCTCGACACCGACACGGTCTGTGTCGTCGAGGACCTGGTCGTTCGGACGCACGACCCAGTGGTTCTCGCCATCGAGCTCGTACGGGGTTGCCGGGTCCGGAATCTGTTTTACACAGACCGCGATGTTCATGGCGTTGCCGCTCCTTTGGTGGGAATCGTTGTGCATGTTACGGACTTTGAGTGCTTGCCCAAAAACCGCTCAGTCATCGTGGGCGACGAGGATGGGGAGGAACCGGTCGAGCACCTTGGTGAAGGTCGCCCTGGTTCGCTCGGCGGTGGCGGTCACGTCGGTGTGACTCAGCGGCTTGGGTGAGATCCCTGCAGCGAGGTTGGTCACGAGCGAGATGGCGGCGACCTCGGCTCCCATGTGATTCGCTGCGATCACCTCGGGAACGGTGGACATTCCAACGAGGTCCGCCCCCATGGTCCTGGCCATCGTGACCTCGGCCGGTGTTTCGTACGTCGGGCCGAGGAACCATGCGTAGACCCCCTCGTGGACGGGGAGGTCGAGGTCGGTGAGCACAGCGGCGAGATCCCATCGCAGGCCGGCGGTGTAGGCGTTGGTGAGATCGAGGAACCTTGGCCCAAGCCGGTCGTCGTTCGGGCCGGTGAGGGGGTTCATACCTGAGAGGTTCAGGTGATCTGAGATGATGATGAGGTCGCCAGGTGAGAACGCGGGGTTGATGCCTCCTGCAGCGTTTGTGAGGAGTACCCGTCTCGCCCCCGCTTTGATCGCGGTGCGTACTCCGAACACGACGTCACTCATCGGCCACCCCTCATAGGCATGGACGCGCCCGGACATGACGAGGAGTCGCCGGTCACAGATCGGGGCACTGATGAGGGATCCACCGTGGCCGGTCACCTTCGGTACCGGGAAGCCCGGAACGTCCTCGTACGGGATCCTCACAGCGTCGGGGAGTTGCTCTGCGTACTCCCCGAGACCAGAGCCGAGGACGACGAGAGCGTCGTGTTGGGACACGCCCGTGCGAGCGGTAAGGAACGCAGCTGCAGCAGCGATCGCGTGGTAGCTCATCGCAGCGTTGCGAGGATCAGATCAGGCGGCGTGGTGGGGACCTCTGATATCGACCACGCATCGCGTGCTGTGGCAAGAGCACTGTCGAGTTTGCCGCGGTCACGGTACGAAACGACAGCGAGAGGTTCTCCCTTCGTCACGGTGGTACCGATCTTCGCCTTGATCGAGAACCCGACACCGGGGTCGACCATGTCGTCTTTCCTCGCGCGTCCGGCACCGAGCCGGACGCCTGCAGTGCCGATCGCGAAGGCGTCGCACGATGAGACCCAGCCGTCGTGAGGGGCTTCGATGACGTGCTCGTAGGGCGCGATCTCGAGACGTTCGGGGTGCTCGATGTAGGACGGGTCTCCTCCCTGGGCTTCGGTGAGGCGAACCATCGTTTCGAACGCTGTCCCCGAGTCGAGTGCCTTCTCCACCCGTGCCTGGGCCGAGAGGAGGTCCGACTCGCCGGCGAGCATCAGCATCTCGGAGGCGAAGCGGATCGTCAGTTCGGTGACGTCGTCGGGTCCCTCCCCCCGGAGCACGGCGACGGACTCCTGGATCTCGTTGGCGTTCCCGACCGCCTCGCCGAGCGGCTGATCCATGTTCGTGAGGATCGCGGTGACGGGCGTGTCGTGGCTCGCCCCGATATCGACCATCGTGGTGGCGAGTTCCGTCGCATCCGCCGTGGTCTTCATGAAGGCCCCGCTACCCACCTTGACATCGAGGAGGAGCCCGTCGAGATCCTCAGCGAGCTTCTTGGACATGATCGACGACGAGATGAGCGGCACCGAGGGCACGGTTCCGGTCGCGTCTCGCAGCGCGTAGATCCTGCGGTCTGCCGGGACGAGGCTCTCGGTCTGGCCGACCATCACCATGCCGATGTCTTCGAGTTGACCTGCGAACACGTCAGGGTCGATGTCGACCGAGAACCCCGGTATCGATTCGAGCTTGTCGAGTGTGCCTCCCGTGTGTCCGAGGCCTCGCCCCGACATCATCGGGACCGCCACACCGCACGCTGCGACGATGGGGGCAAGCGGGATCGATATCTTGTCGCCGACGCCACCGGTGGAGTGCTTGTCGATCTTCGCCTTGCCGACGGTCGACAGATCGAGAACATCTCCCGAGTGCAGCATCGCTTCTGTCCAGGCTGCGAGTTCTACCCTGGACATGCCGCGAAAGAGGACCGCCATCAAGAATGCGGAGAGTTGGTAGTCGGGCAAGGCGTCGGCTGTGTACTGCGTGATGATCCACGCAAGCTCGTCTGGAGTGAGGCTCTCCCCGTCGCGCTTTCTGCCGATGAGCTCGACCATCGAGTAGGTCATCGTGCGTCTCTCATGACAACGGCTCCGTTCCAGATCTCGACACCTTCACCGCGTAAACGCTCTGCATGATCGGCCTCGAGTCCAGGCACGAGGCGCCCGTTGGCCGCGATCACGCGCCACCACGGTAATCCGGGTGTCGAGCGAAGGAGGTTCCCAACGGCACGGGCAGCACCGGGGAGCCCTGCCTCCTCGGCAACCTCGCCGTACGTGGAGATCTCGCCACGAGGTATCGCCTCCACCGTCTCGATGACGGCGCGGGCGAAGCGATCCTCGTGGGTCCTCATCACAGGGTTCCGAACAACCGGTCTCCCATGTCGCCGAGCCCGGGGACGATGTAGAAGTTCTCGTTGAGTTCCCGGTCGTGTGCTGCAGCGATGATCTGGACGTCGGGGTGGTCCTCGTACATCTTCTTCACACCGTCGGGTGCAGTGACCACGCAGAGCGCAGTGATGGATTTGGCACCTGACCCCTTGACCTTGTCCACTGCCCACGAAAGTGAACCCCCGGTCGCGAGCATGGGTTCACAGATCAGCACCGAGGCATCGGAGAGGTCCGGGAGCTTTGCGTAGTACTCCTGCGGCTGTGCGGTTTCCTCGTTCCTCGCGACTCCGGCGAAGCCAACCTTGACGTTGGGGATCATCTCGAGCACGGCGTCGAGCATGCCGAGGCCTGCACGAAGCACCGGTACTGCGACGACGTTGTCGATCGCGTAGCCGACGGTCGGCTCCATCGGTGTCTCGATCTCTATCTGCTGGAGCGGGAGGCGCTTCGTTGCCTCCATCACGAGCGAGTAAGCGAGACCCTTGGCTGCTGCGCGGAACTGCTGCGGTTCGGTGTCCTTGTTGCGGAGAATGGTCAGGTAGTGACGGGCAAGGGGGTGGTCGATGACGGTGAGATTCATGTGCTTCCTCGTTCGGATACCACACGGTACCAAACCTGCAATTCATGGAAGCAGCGGCACCTGTCTGTACCATCGCC
>JAJRYI010000079.1 GCA_024275815.1 Actinomycetes bacterium
GATGGAACTGATCGCATCGAAGGGGCCGTCATCGACGTCTCGATAGTCCTGAAGCCTGATCTCGACGATGTCGGCAAGACCGGCCTCGACCACGCGCTTGCTTGCAAGGTCGACCTGGTTCTGAGAGACCGTCACGCCAACTGCTCGCACGCCGTAGTTCTGTGCGGCGTGCATGACCATCCCGCCCCAACCGCATCCGATGTCGAGGAGGCGCATCCCGGGTCGAAGGGCGAGCTTTCGACATATCAGGTCGTACTTTTCGGCCTGTGCCTGCTCGAGTGTGTCGGACGGAGTCTCGAAGACCGCACACGAGTACGTCATCGACGGTCCGAGAACGATTCGGTAGAACTCGTTCGACACGTCGTAGTGGTATGAGATAGAGGAGGCGTCACGACGCCGGCTGTGGAGTCGGCCGCGTCCACGATGCTCCTCCGGTGGAGGAGGGATGCGGCGCAGGTTGCCGATTCCGACGATGCGCAGCAGATCGCGGACCTGCTTCGGTGAGAGCTTCAACTCGGGAAGGAGGTTCCTCAACTCGAGGAAGTCGTAGATGTCTCCCTCGATGTCGAGGTCACCCGAGACGTACGCCCTGGCCAGACCGAGTTCCCCCGGCGCTGTGACGATCCGCACGAGTGCATCCCGTGAACGGATCACCACCGTCGTCGCCGCATCCTTGGGTCCAACGTCTGTGCCGTCGTATGCGATGAGACGAACGGGGAGATCCGTACCGAGCCAATCGGAGATGAACGATTCGAGGGTCATGGTCAGGCTCCTTCCTGCAGGTACCCCCCGGAGAGCACGTCGATACGTCGCTGGGAGATGTGTGGGACAGTCATACACCTTCCCGTCGCCTGGAATGTCAAGGGAGTGGATTCCCCATCCATCGGTGGTCTCTCCTCACCCCAATCTCGTGGTGGTGTCAGAAGCGGGAGGGGTGACCCGCTACGTGAAGATGGTCCGTCTTCATGCCGGCCGACACACCGACGTTGATGCCAGGTGTGATCGTCTGACATCGGTTCGGATCCGTACAGTCTTCAGGATCGAGGCCCTTGGCTCGCTCCGTCAACGTGACGAGCTGGTCACGTGTCTTGTGGAGGGTCTCGAGATGACGGTCGAGGTCATCGATGTGGCGCTCGAGCAAGTCGATGACGTGGAAACACGTTCCCTCACCGTGACCACGCAGATCGAGGATCGAAGCGATCTCCGTCAGGGACAGACCCGTTGCCTGCGCATCCCTGATGAAACGGAGCCTTTCGACGGCGAACTCGTCGTAGTCGCGGTATCCGTTGGGAGTCCGCTCTGGCTCGGGGATGAGTCCGATCTCCTCGTAGTACCGAATCGTCTTCGTGCCGACACCCGCCCGGCTGGCTAGTTCTCCGATTTTCATGCTCAGGAGTATATCGCAGAAAATTCCTTGACATTACAGCCAGATGGAAGGTGTACGTTCCCTGCATGCCTACGGAATCAACAAGGAGGAGTGACGTGAAACGTGACCCCACATCCGGCGCCGCGGTTGGAGACAACCCGCCGACCAGCGAAGAGAACAACGGGACCGAGACAGTGCGTCTCGCCCTCGACGGCATGAGTTGTGCCTCGTGCGTGGCAACGATCGAGAACGCGCTCGGCGACGTGCCCGGCGTGCTCGACGCGAGAGTGAATTTCGCCTCCGAGGAGGCGACCGTCGAACTCGCCGACGACACGGTCGACGTCGAGCGACTCATCGAGGCCGTCTCGAGCGCCGGCTACCAGGCAAGGGCAACCAGCGATGACCCCGACGAAGGGAACGCAGACCAAAAGGCCCACCAGCGGCTCTACCGAACCTTGCTCCGCAAGTTCTGGTTCGCGGCGCTCGTGTCGATACCGATCATCTACTTCTCCTACCCCGAGATCTTCCCCGGTGTGCCC
>JAJRYI010000080.1 GCA_024275815.1 Actinomycetes bacterium
CACATCCTTGAGAACGACGACCGTACGGACGGACTCGGTGAGATCCATGAGCGCCTTCTCGATATGGGGGCTGGCCGACACGGACTCGGCCGCCCTCACCGGGTCGAGAGACGTCGAGATCGGATCGGTGGCGAGGTTCTCTAGCGAATCGAACCGGACCCTCCCCAGCTTCGAGCGGTGCGTCCATGCCGTGTTCACCGTGATCCGGTACATCCACGTCGAGAACTTGGCGTCGCCGCGGAACTTCGGCATAGCGCGCCAGGCTCGAACGAACGCATCCTGCGCCACATCCGACGCCTGATCTCTGTCACGAACGAGCCGAACTGCCAACGTGTACACCTCGTGCTGGTGGATCCGTACGAGCTCACCGAAGGCGTCTTTGTCGCCGTCACGGGCGCGTTCGGTGAGGTCATGTGCCTCTACCAGTTCGACCCGTTCTCGCTCCACGGCGTTACCCCTCGTCCGGCGCAACCGTAGCGGTTCCCGTTACGAGCTGCTCATCGCCACGGGCGAGAACAATAGTCACGCGGTCGTCCTCGAAGGTCGTCGTGACCACCGCTTGTTGGGCAGGATGGAGCGCCGCTCGGAACCTGATCTTCACTTCGACGAGAGGCCTTCCTCCAGCTGCTTGGGAGGCTTCCTGGGCCATCCACGCGTACATGAAGAGTCCGTGGACGACGATCCCCGGCAGGCCAGAGTCGACAGCGAAATCATGGTCCCAATGGAACGGGTTGAAGTCCCTCGTTGCTGCGGCGTACCGGACGAGATCGTGCCTGCTCGCCGAACGGAGCGAGCCCGTGTTTTCTCCACGCTCCCGTACAGGTGGTTCTTCATGGGTCTCGGGTGGTGGAGGGGCCTTGCGGTTCGAGAGCACGAACGTCGATCGTGATCCGATCACCGGCCCACGATCGTCGGACGCCGTGGCCTCGAACGTCACGAAGAACGACCCGGAGCGTTCGCGCACACGGGTGATCACCCCTTCGACCTCGATGGTCGAACCGACGCGCATCCCAGCGTGGTATGTGAACGTCTGGTCGAGGTGGAGGAGGGTCGCTGTGTACTCGACGATCCTGGGGTGGTAGAGGAACTCGTCGGCAACTGCGAAGAGCAACACCGAGGCGAACCCGGGCGGTGCCTCATCTGTCCATCTCTCAGGATCGTCTCCGGTCACCTCGACGTACAACCCGACCCTATCTGTGGTGACATCGACGACTACGGGCCCGATCCGTTGGCCTTCGAGGTCGCTCGGTGTGCGCACGTGTTCCATCGCCGTGACGGTAGACGGGCTCACCGGGTTAGCAGACGACGATCGGATCAGCCTGCGAAGAACGCAGGGAGAACGGCGTCGTTCCCCGTGAGGAACAGGACCCCGATGCCGATGCTCATCGCCGCAGTGAACACACCGAAACCGAACTGGACGGCCTGGCTTCTCGATGCGATCGAGAAGCCGAAGACCGAGGCTGTCGTGATGGCCGTGTTCGCTATGGCAAGTCCGAAAACAAAGACGAACAGCACGGCGAGACCGGCCCAGACGCCTCCGGCAGAGGCGGCGGCGAGGAACACGACTACCTGTGTTGGCGTCTCGGCACCAACGCCGTGAATCGCTCCGATGCCGAGGGCAGCTTTGTTGGTGTACTCGTCGTCCGCGATGTGCGTGTGTTCATGTGAGTGCGTCGGAGCCGACAACCTCGAGGTTCCGGCGAGAACCTCCTCCTGTCCGTCGTGGTGTCCCCCCTCGATCGCTACGTGCTCATGCGTGTGGGTCGAAGGCTCGCCCGATCGGTTGAACAGCCTTCGCGAAGCATCGAAGAGGATCATCCACCTGCTGCGAGCCCGGAAGGACCCACGTTCGAGGATCAGCGTCACCACCACCACCACGCCGAGAACGATGAGCGTCACCCCGACCAGGCGCCCTGCAACTGCATCGAGCCAGTCGGGAACCGTCGCACCGAGAGCGATGGCTCCGATCCCCAAGAGGATCACGACAGATGCGTGGCCGAGGACGTAGAGGGTCCCGACGAAGAATCCGCGTCGCTTCGACTCCTGGGTTGCTGCGATATCGCTGATCGCCACGATGTGATCCCAGTCGATCCCGTGGCGTAACCCGAGAAAGAACGCAGCGATGACGAGGCCGATGGTGAGTCCGGTTGGGGCGTCCACGTCGGCAGCGTAGCCGTGCCGACAACGTCTCGCGACGGTCCCGTATCCCGGCCCACCGTACAATGGCGCCCTCGGCGTACTGTCGAGCCTGCGAACATCGGAGCATCCATGGCAGCGAACGAGTGGACGATCAACTTCCTCCCCAGCGATGGGGGGCGGGTCACCGGGAAGCTGAAGCTGACCGACGATGAGCTGGTCTTCAGGGGCCTGTTCGACTCGAGCAACGCCGAGGTCGTCAAGGGCATCGGACTCTCCCTCGGTGCGTTCGCCGTCTCGGGGGGTCACGCCTCGTACTTCCACGATACGGACACCGACTTCGGCTTCACGCTGCCGCGGCCCGATGTCGCCGGGGCCGAGATGCGCAAGAAGGGCCTCATGAAACAGGCCGTCGTCACGATGAACGACGGATCGACGTTCGTGTTCGACTACGGCATGTTGAACCCCAAGAAGCTGGTGGCCCAGATCAACGGCTAGA
>JAJRYI010000081.1 GCA_024275815.1 Actinomycetes bacterium
CCACGATCCGAACTCAGGCGCTGAGCGCCGCATGTGGTTGTAACAGTGTGTCGCTACGCCGTTTACGAGAAATGTCGAAGCGGGTCCCCGACCTAGAATCGCTTCATGCCACCAAAACGCAAATCGGCTGCTGAGACGCGGCGATCGATCGTGGAATCGACAACCACCCTCATCAGACAAGGCGGAGTCCAGGCACTGACAGTTTCGTCGATCATGTACCACGCAGGGATATTTCGCACTGCCTTCTACCGTCAGTTCACCGATGTGCATGAGGTCATCGCCGAGATACTCGAGTCGGCTACGACAGAGTTGATGATGGGTGCTGGTCCATGGCTCACTGATACCGACACTCACGGCACTCCAGAGACGATCACGGCAGCACTCCTCAGTTTCGCAAACGCGTTCCATGCCAACGGTGATCTCCTCAGCGCGCTCGCCGATGCTTCCCGAACGGATGATCGGCTCCACAGAATGTGGCGGTACGGGCTCATCGAAGCGTTCAACTCTGCCGTCTCTCGAGCTATCGCCCAGGACCAGGCCGCCGGCTTCGTACGGCCCGACATCGACCCCATCAGGACAGCCCTCGGCTTGAACCTGATGGACGAAGGAGTCTCCATAGAGTTGCTCGGTGGGCAGGGTGACGGCACCCCCGAGGACTTCGTCGCCATCGTTGGACCCATCTGGACTCACACACTCTTCGGGTCGGTCCCCGGTGCCGGGAGAACCGACTAGACGCGTCGCGTCGTTGTCCCTGTCGGCGAATCGATCCCGGCTACGATCGGCGGATGAATATCGATCCAACACTGTTCACCGATGAGGCCGTGTCCGACGAGACGCGCCAGTTCAACGCCGGCCTCCAGGAGATGCTGCTCGCCGTCCCACCGATGACGTCCTTCGAGCCGGACGAACTCCGCAGGGCCCGTCGCGAGGGAAAGAGCTGGATGGGTCCGATCGTCTACTCCGATCTCGCCCGGACCATCACGATCGACGGGCCGGGTGGCGATCTCGAACTCCGGGTCATCGATGCGGGCGAATCTGCCGGCGTGTACCTCCACATCCACGGGGGTGGGTGGGTCCTGGGTGCAGCCGATCTCAGCGACGTCGGCAACGAGGCCATGGCCCGCGAGGCAGGCGTGACGGTGGTCTCCGTCGAGTACCGTCTCGCTCCCGAACACCCGTACCCCGCCGGTCTCGAGGACTGCGTCTCCGCTGCGCGTTGGTTGATAGACAACGCTGCCTCCGAGTTCGGAACCGACCGACTCACGATCGGGGGGGAATCCGCCGGTGCGAACCTCGCTGCTGCGACCCTCCTGAAGATCCGGGACGACACCGGGTACATCGAGTGGGCAGGAGCGAACCTCGTCTACGGCTCCTACCTCCCGCACGGCACACCGTCGGTCAGACAGTGGTCGACCGAAGGGCTGATCCTCGACCCCAACTCGATGTCCTGGTTCGGAGACAGGTACACCGGAGGGGAACACATTGCAATAGACGACCCGTACTTCTCCCCCCTCTACGGTGTCCTCGACGACATGCCGCCCGGCCTCTTCACCGTCGGTACCTGGGATCCCCTCATCGACGACACACTGTTCATGGCGATGCGTTGGCTTGCAACGGGCAACGACACTGAACTGGCGATCTATCCGGGAGGTACCCACGCATTCGACGCTTTCCCGACCCAGATCGCCGTGGAGGCCAGAACAAGAATGCACGAGTTCATCAAATCCGCAGTACGTAGCACCTGATACGTAATACGCTTTCGGGACCGTGCTAGGTGGGGCGCTAGGGGTGCCCTCCCTCCGAAATCCTCTTCATGCGGAGCTGAACTCCCCGCCTGAGGGTGTGAAGCAGTCGGGTCTAGCACCGGTTGTTCGATGCTGACGATGAGTCCTGTAGCGGCGGAACGTCCGTGAACCGGGTCAGGTCCGGAAGGAAGCAGCCCTAAGCGGGTCGCTCCGGGTGCTGCGGGGGTGCTCATTCGAGTCGATCAGCCGGTTTGCGCCTTCTGTCGATCATTCGAAGGCGGGGTGCACGGTTTACGCAAGCGATCACGCTCCCACCGCTCGTGTCGGCTCACCCGCACTTGGCTGTTACCCCATCGCCGCTATCGACCAACGGCTTTCGGTCTACCGATTCGAGGCGCGACATCGCACAGCCTTGGACGGCAACGAGCGCTCGTCGGCGGGACCGCCTTTTTCAACCCGTGTCTGAAGCCGACGGCTTCTTCAGCAATGCTGCCCACACGAAACCCATGGGGCCCAGGCGCCAGGTGTCGACGAGGTCGAGCGGCGTATCCGCAAGGAGTTCCTCGGGAGGCCCATGCTTGTCGAGGGTGTGGTGCAGATACACGTACTCCTCCCTTGCACCGATGCTCATCCCGGCAAGTGGCAGCACGACCGCCGTACCTGCACGATGGATCTTGCTCGTGACCGTGCCCGTGGGGCGACCGAGGTCGACGATGCCTGCCATGCCACCGGGTTTGAGGACCCGTGCGATCTCCTCCATCGTCGTGTCCACAGAGTCGAGGTTCCGGAACACGTACGCGGAGAACACGGCGTCGAACGTCTCATCTTGAAACGGCAGGGCTTCACCCACTGAGACCACACGAGCTGAGGCGTCGTTGAACCCGAGCATCTCGATGGCGGGGTCGAGAGCGATGATCTGACGTGGTGCGAAGATCGGGTTGGCTGCCCCGGTGCCGGCGCCGAGGTCGAGCAGGCGACCCTCAGGAAGTTGGGACACGACGGTCTGTCGCCACTTCTGGTCCTGGCCAAGTGACAGGATCGAGTTGAGCCGGTCGTATCGGTCGGCGATGTCCCGAAAGACCGTGCCGTTACTCATCCGCGGTCGATCACGTCGAAGCCGGTGTACGGACGAAGTGCCTCGGGGATCGCCACGGTGCCATCGGCCTGCTGATGGTTCTCCATGATCGCGATCAAGATCCGGCCGACGGCGATCGCTGTGCCGTTGAGCGTGTGAACGAACTCGACGCCCTCCGGTGTCCGGTGGCGGATCTTGAGTCTTCTCGCCTGATAGTCGGTCGTGTTCGACGTCGACGTGACCTCGCGGTACCTCTCTTGGGATGGGAACCAGGCTTCGATGTCGTACTTCTTGGCTGCCGATGCTCCAAGGTCACCGGCGGCAACGTTGACGACGCGGTACGGAAGTTCGAGGCCCTGGAGAAGTTCCTCCTCCCGCTCGAGGAGGAACTCGTGCTCGTCTCGGGATGCCGACGCGTCCACGAAGGAGAACATCTCGACCTTGTCGAACTGATGTACCCGGAATATCCCTCTCGTGTCCTTCCCATAGGTACCGGCCTCGCGTCGGAAACACGTCGAGTACCCGGCGTACCGGATCGGGACGGTGTCCTCATCGAAGATCTCTTCGGCGTGGAACGCCGCGAGCGGTACCTCTGAGGTTCCCACGAGGTACAGGTCGTCTTCAGGGACCGAGTACACCTGCTCGGCATCACCGGGGAAGAAGCCGGTGCCGTAGAGAGCCTGTTCTCGCACGAGGACAGGGGGGATGACCGGTGTGAACCCGTGCCCCATGAGGTTGTCCATCGCGTAACGTACGAGCGCGAACTCGACGATCGCGAGCTTGCCGAGGATGAACCCGAATCTCGATCCCGAGACCTTCGCTGCACGCTCGACATCGAGAACCCCGAGTTCGGATCCGAGCTCGACGTGGTCCTTGGCCTCGAAGGGGAACGTCGGCGGCTCACCGAACCGGCTGATCTCGACGGCATCTTCCTCCTCGAGGCCATCGGCAGCCGTCGGATCCGTCATGTTGGGGAGCACAACCCACATGGCTGTGAACTCCTCGTCGAGCGCGTCCGCCTCCCCAAGGAGCTCCTTGTACCGATCCGAGATACTGCCGGCCTCTACGATCGCTGCTTGTCTCTCATCTCCCGACAGAGACGAGATCGACTTGCCGATCACCTTCTGTTTCGCCCTCAGCTCCTCGGCCTGGCTACGCACTGCCCTTCGCTGCTGATCGAGCGCCACAAGATGGTCGAGGTCGATCTCGACGCCGCGACGTGCAAGGGACCGCTCGAGTTCATCGGGTCGCTCTCTGAGAATGGTGATGTCGATCATGGTTGAGAGGTTACCGACCCAAGGCGCGGTCGACTGCTGCCTGCTCTTCGGGGGAGAGTTCCTCGACTCCTGAGCCTGAGCGGACTTCCTTCGCGAAGAAAACGGTGTCGACTCGAGACGTCAGCAGGGAGATGACGAGACCATCCCCGCGTTGGTTGAGCAGCGCGATCGAACGTGACTGGTTCCCGACGATGTTGCTGAAAGCGTCGTACGCCACGACACCCACGTAACTGATCGCGTACGGAAGCCTTCCCTCGAGATCCTCGACCCTGGCCGTGAACTCTCTGATCGTCGCTTCGTTGGCGATCGTTCTCTGGTCGACTGCCTGAAGCACCGCAATGACGTTGCCGTCCTCGGGTACAGCATCCACCTTCTTCCTGATGGCCTGCAACTGAATCGCCTGCCAGATGGCCAGGATGACGACCAGGACGGCCACGACGATGAGCGCCACGCTCATGACTCAGCGTTCCAGATGAATACGAGCTCCCACACGTTGTTCTCCGCGTCGATGTCGTCTTGGATCGTCACCGTCAGCTTGGCTTGATACAAGCCACCGGCAGTGATCTCGAGGTTGTCGAACAACACCGTAGTCGAAGCACCAGCGACAAGGCCATCGACGACGCTCGAGCGCGTGACCACGACGTCGCTGTTGATCTCGAACACTTCGAGGTCGACTGCGATCCTGGTTTCGTCCTCGTTGCCGACGTTCGTCACGAGGGCGTTGATCGCGATCTTGTCGGAGAACGGGACGATCGGCACACCCGCCCTGTCCCCGACGGGTGTGGGCTCGATCATCCCCGTCACCGAGACGTCCCTGTGCGGGGAGAGGGAGTATGCGGCCTGGATACGCAACACGAGATTCGTCGCACTGAACCGCAGCGGGTCGGCTTCCGTTGGAGCGATGTAGGCAATGGAAGGGAAATCCGGGAGGTCGGCATCTACGGGAACGTCGACCAGCGACTTCTTGAACAGCGCGTAGGCAGCATCACCCACCCGCAACTGATCGAGGGATGCCTGCAGTTCGGCTACCGCCGTGTCGACGATCTCGCCGTCCATGATCCCGAGGATCACTCGTTCGGCTTCCGTGGCTCCGTCGAGCCACGAGGCAGTTGCTGTGGCCAGCGTCCCGTAGGAAGGCCCGATCGATGATGGCACGTCAACCGCCAGCAACCCATCGGCCTCTGTCGCCGCTTCGACGACCGCGTCGAGGCGGCGGGTGAGATCCTGGCGGGTCACGACACCTATCGAGGCGAGCACTTCACCGAAAGCGACCGATGAGACCTCATGGATACCGCTGACTTCCTCTGCAGCAGAGAAGAACTCGACGGTGCTGCGTTGCTCGGTCTGGCGCGACGCGACGACCGCGATCAACGCGATGATCACAGCCAGAGAAGAAGCGATCAACAGCCAGCGGCGAGTCTTGGAACGTCGAGCTGACCGGTAGGGCGGATACGCCATCGTGGGCGAGGAGGGACTTGAACCCTCACGAGTGTTACCTCACAGGAACCTGAATCCTGCGCGTCTGCCAATTCCGCCACTCGCCCGGAACCCGGAAGGC
>JAJRYI010000082.1 GCA_024275815.1 Actinomycetes bacterium
ACAGGTCAAGCGTGATATCGCTCGCATCGCAACGGTGATGCGGGAGTTCGAGATCGCTGCTTGGGAGTCACAGCAGGAGGAGGCATAGATGGATCGCGCAAACCGCAAGGTACGCGTCGGGATCGTTGTTTCCGACAGCGCAGACAAGACGGTCACCGTCGAGGTACGTGACGCAAAGCGTCACCCGAAGTACGGCAAGACCGTCCCGGTTCGAACGAAGTTTCATGCACACGATGAGAAGAACGACGCCCACGTGGGTGACACGGTTCGTATCGTCGAGACCCGCCCGCTTTCGAAGACGAAGCGGTGGCGGGTTGAAGAGGTCGTGGAGCGTGCACGATGATTCAACAGGAGACGCGTCTCAAGGTCGCGGACAACTCGGGTGCACGTGAGGTGCTCACCATCAGGGTGCTCGGTGGCTCAGGTCGCCGGTATGCACGGGTCGGCGACGTGATCGTCGCGACCGTCAAGGATGCCACACCTGGTGGCGGGGTCAAGAAGGGTGAGGTCGTCAAGGCCGTCATCGTGAGGACCAAGAAGGAGACGCGCCGCGAGGACGGCTCCTACATTCGGTTCGACGAGAACGCATGTGTGATCATCAACGATCAGCAGCAGCCACGCGGTACCCGCATCTTCGGACCGGTTGGCCGTGAGCTGCGTGACAAGAAGTTCATGCGCATCGTGTCGCTCGCCCCGGAGGTGCTGTGATGAAGCTGCGCAAGGGAGATACGGTCATGGTCATCACCGGTAAGGACGCCGGAACAGAGTCCAAGATCGCCAAGGTCTATCCCAAGGACAACAGGGTCATCGTCGAAGGTGTTGCCACTGCCAAGAGGCATCAGCGAGCCACCGGCGACGTCAACACCGGGGGCATCATCGACAAGGACATGCCGATCAACGCCTCGAACGTGATGATCGTCTGCAAGGAGTGCGGCCCGACCAAGGTCGGCGCACGATTCGACGACGATGGAAACAAGCACAGAGTATGTCGAAAATGTGGGAGCGATCTGTAATGGCTCCGCGACTCAAAGAGAAGTATCACAACGAGATCAAGGGCCAGCTCCTCACGGATCTGGAGCTCGACAACGTCATGCAGGTTCCGCGACTTTCCAAGATCGTCGTGAACATGGGTGCAGGCGATGCTGCAGCAGATTCGAAGCTGATGAACGGTGTCGTCGAGGATCTCAGGACGATCACCGGCCAGCAGCCGAAGGTCAACCGTGCCCGAAAGTCAGTATCCAACTTCAAGCTCCGCGAGGGCCAGGCTATCGGTGCGTCGGTGACGCTTCGTGGCGAACGCATGTGGGAGTTCCTCGATCGGTTGATCGCGCTCTCCATCCCTCGCATCAGAGACTTCCGTGGTTTGAGCCCGAAGGGGTTCGATGGTCGTGGGAACTACAGCTTCGGTGTAACCGAGCAGCTCATCTTCCCTGAGATCGACTACGACAAGGTCATGAAGGTTCGCGGATTGGACATCACCTTGGTGACCACCGCGAAGACGGACGAACAGGGGAGAGCTCTCCTCGATGCGTTCGGGTTCCCGTTCCGCCGACAGCAGGTAGGTGCCTGATGGCGAAAACATCAAAAATCGCCAAGAACAACAAACGCAAGGTGTTGGTCGAGCGGTACGCCGAACGTCGTGCCGAACTGATCAAGATCATCAAAGACCCGGAAGCCTCCTACGCAGACAAGCGCGAGGCCTACGCCAGGATCGCCAAGATGCCTCGCGACGCGAGTGCCACCCGCTACCGCAACCGCTGCAACGTCAGTGGTCGGCCACGGGGGTACTTCCGTAAGTTCGGCCTGTCACGCATTGCAGTGCGCGACATGGCCCACCGCGGTGAGCTCCCCGGCATCAGAAAGGCGTCGTGGTAGCCATGTACACAGACCCAATCGCAGACATGCTCACCAGGATTCGCAACGCCAATACGGCGCTGCACCCCGAAACATCGATGCCGTCATCCAAGTTGAAGGAAGAGATCGCCCGCATCCTCTCTGAGGAAGGGTTCATCGATTCCTGGAAGATACAGGACGCGTCGGTGGGGACGGAACTCGTTGTGCGTCTCCGCTACGACAGTGACCGCCAGCGGGTGCTCCAGGGCATCCAGCGTGTCTCGAAGCCGGGGCGACGCGTCTACGCGGGTGCCCAGGACGTTGCCCGGGTGCGAGGTGGAATCGGTGTCTCGATCATCTCCACCTCTGCAGGTGTCATGACAGACAGGGATGCTCGGCGTCGCAACGTCGGTGGCGAGATCCTGTGCAAGGTGTGGTGACATGAGCCGAGTAGGAAACGCACCAATCAGCCTCCCCGATGGAGTCGAGGTGAAGGTCGACGATGGGATCGTCACGGTCAAGGGAGCGAAGGGTTCTCTGACTCAGGCGATCGCCCCGGCGATCACGGTCGCTATCGATGACGGGATCGTCACTCTTTCCCGGGTGAACGACGAGCGTGCTTCGCGGGCGCTCCACGGACTCTCCCGAGCCCTGATCAACAACATGGTGATCGGTGTCTCAGAGGGGTACAAGAAGGAACTCACCGCCGTCGGCGTCGGGTACCGCGCAGCGCTCAAGGGGAACACGCTCGAACTTCAGGTCGGGTTCTCCCATCCGGTCAGCATCGATGCGCCCGACGGCATCACGTTCGAGGTGCCGGAGCCGACGAAGATCATCGTCACCGGGATAGACAAACAGAAGGTTGGACAGGTCGCCGCCAACGTCCGAGCCGTCAGGCCCCCCGAGCCCTACGAGGGCAAGGGGATCCGATACACGGACGAGTACGTGCGACGCAAGGCAGGTAAGGCAGGGGTGTCGGCATGAGAGGCACACGAACAGACGCACGCCGTCGCAGGCACTTCCGCGTGCGCAAGAGCGTACGCGGCACCGAGAGTCGTCCCCGTCTCGCGGTGTTCCGCAGCAACAAGCACATATACGCACAGATCATCGATGACGAGGCCGGAGCGACGATCGCAGCGGCATCCTCGAAGGAGTCTGCGGTCGGTGGCAATACGCTCACCATCGAGACCGCTACCGAGGTCGGGAAGCTGGTCGGTGCTCGTGCCCAGGACGCAGGGATCTCCAAGGTCGTGTTCGACCGTGGTGGGTTCAAGTACCACGGTCGGATCAAGGCGCTCGCTGAGGCTGCGCGCGAGTCCGGTCTCGACTTCTAGGAGAACCAGCGATGACATCACAGAACAGAAACCGAAATCAAGGCCGCGGCCGTGGCCGTGAGCGCGACGTCCCCGAGTTCGACGAGCGCGTCATCGCGATCAATCGCGTGGCGAAGGTCGTCAAGGGTGGGCGTCGGTTCTCCTTCACGGCTCTCGTAGCGGTCGGTGACGGCAAGGGTCGGGTTGGGATCGGATACGGCAAGGCCAAGGAAGTCCCTGCCGCGATCCAGAAGGCCTTCGAACTGGCCCGCAAGGACATGTTCAATGTTCCAATGGCAGGCCAGACGATCATCCATGACGTCATCGGCGTCCAGGGTGCCAGCCGCGTGCTTCTCAAGCCGGCTGCCCCGGGTACGGGAGTGATCGCCGGTGGTGCTGTACGCCAGATCATCGAAGCCGCCGGGATCAGCAACGTTCTCGCCAAGTCGCTTGGATC
>JAJRYI010000083.1 GCA_024275815.1 Actinomycetes bacterium
CTCGCTCTCGGCTCCGGTTCCGATGCTCTCGTCGAGCGTCGCGACGGCTTCGACTCCTCGTCCGAACATCGATCCAGACGCGTGTGCGAGGCGACCGACGATCGATTCCAGCGTGTTGTCTGCAGGGATTCCGTCGAGTCGGCCTACCTGTTTGACGATGTTCACCGCAAGGTCGCCGGACCGCTCCATCTCATAGAGGATGCGTGTCGCTGCAACGAGGAAACGCAGGTCGCTCGCGACCGGCTGCTGGAGAGCGAGAATCTGGAAGACCTTCTCCTCGAGCCTGTGGTAGAGATCGTTGATCGGTCTGTCTGCAGCACGGACGGTGTCGATCTCGTCGAGCCTGTTCTCGATGACGACCCGACCGGCGTGACGAACGTTGTCGAGCACCATCGTCCCCAGTTCGACGAGGTCCTTGCGAATCTCGTCGAGTTCATCGTCGAAGTGGTGCCTGAGCTCGATCTCGTGGTGTTCGCTCATCATGCGCCCCTCATCCGAATCGTCCGGTGATGTAGTCCTCGGTCGTCTTCTCCGAGGGTGTCGTGAACAGTGTGGCGGTTTCGCTGAACTCGACCAAGCGGCCCGCTCGCTGGCCGTTTTGGATGTCGATGTTGAAGAACGCCGTCCGATCCGATACCCGGGCAGCCTGCTGCATGTTGTGGGTCACGATGATGATCGTGTAGTCCTGTTTCAGCTCGTACATCAGCTCCTCGATGCGAAGCGTCGCGATCGGGTCGAGGGCCGACGCTGGTTCGTCCATCAGCAGGACGTCGGGGGACGTTGCAATCGCGCGGGCGATACACAGCCGTTGCTGTTGTCCCCCCGACAGGGCGTAGGCACTGTCGTCGAGCTTGTCCTTGACCTCGTCCCACAGTGCGGCGCGGTTGAGAGACTCTTCGACGAGGTCGTCCATGTTCCCGTCGTACTTCGCGATCTTGGGTCCGAACGAGATGTTGTCGTAGATGGATTTTGGAAACGGGTTCGGCTTCTGGAACACCATCCCGATGTGCCGTCTGACCTGGACCGGATCGACGTTGCCCCCATACAGATCTACCCCGTGGTAGGTCACGGATCCCTCGACCCGCGCCGTGGGGATGAGGTCGTTCATCCGGTTGATCGTGCGAAGCACCGTCGACTTGCCGCACCCCGACGGTCCGATGAACGCGGTGATCTCCTTCTCGCGAATCGGCACGCTGACGCTGTCGACGGCGTGGAAATCGCCGTAGTACACGTCGACGTCCTCGAGGGAGATGATCACGTCATGTGTGTTGTCGGGAGATCCGCCGGTGACGCGCGCGGCGTCGACTTCGGGTGCTCTGGCAGCCCCGTCGAAGAGTGCGCTCTCGCCGGATACTGCGTCGTTGGGGGAGCGATCGCTCATTGCGTGACTCTCACTTCGGACGGGGGGATGGATATCGATGGTATCGCTCACTGCCTACCACCTCTTCTCTGCTCGGTTGCGCAACCAGATGGCTGCGCCGTTCAGGAGGAACAACACGATGAGGAGGACGACGATCGCCGCCGGAGCGAGTGTGTCGGCGAACGCCGCCTGCGTCTGGCGTGACCACGAGAACACGATCACGGGCAGTGCCGTGTAGGGGCCGGTCAGTCGGTCGAGGATGGACGCGTCGCCGGCAGGTGCGAAGTACCCGGTTGCAACGCCGATGACGAGCAGCGGTGCTGTCTCGCCGAAGGCCCTTGCAAGCGTCAGGACCGTACCGGTGAGTATGCCCGGCAGTGCCGATGGCATCACGTGGCTGCGGATCACTTCCCACTGTGTCGCCCCAACTCCGAACCCCGCCTCGCGGATCGTGGCAGGCACCGACCGGATCGCCTCGATCGAGGTGATGATGACGATCGGCAACACCAGGGCAGCCATGGTGATGCCCGCTGCGAGGATGTTCTTGCCTCCCGTCGAGCCGCCGAGGCCTATCATGCGCACCAGCGGAACGAACATGGCAAGGCCGAGCAAGCCATAGACGATCGAGGGGACACCTGCGAGGTTCCGAACGGTCGTATCGACGAAACGCGTCCGCCGGTTGTCGGGTGCGTACTCCTCGAGGTACACCGCGGCGGAGATCCCGATGGGGAATGCAAGGAGGGCCACGATCGAAGCGATGATGACCGATCCGATGATGCCGGTGAACACGCCGGCGGTCTCCGGGTTGAGGGACAGGCCGTCGGTGACGAAGCTGAACCCACGGGCTTGGATCGTCGGCCACGCGTTCGTGACGATGTCGGTGAGCAGCACGACCAGGATCCCGAAGGAGGTGATCAGTGCCAACAGCAGGAGACCCTGGAACGCCAACGGCCTCCAGTCTCCTCCTCCGCTGCGGATGGCACGATCCACTTCCCGCCTGGTGGCTTCCTTGTTGGACCGGGTGGTGATCGACATCAGTACCGGTTCCTGTATCTGCGGACGAGACGGTTGCTGATCGAGTTGAGGCTGAGGGTGATGAGGAAGAGCAGCAGGCCGACGAAGAAGAGGCTCTGGAACGCGAGGCCTTCCCCTGCGACCTGATCCGAGCCGGTTGCGAGCGATGCGACGGCTGCCGTCATCGTCTGTCCGGGTTCGAGGGGGTTGAAGGTGCGGAGCGCACCACCGACGGCGCCGGCGGCCATGAAGACGATCATCGTCTCCCCCATGGCTCTCGACAGGGCGAGGATCAGTGAAGCAACGACCCCGGACAGTGATGCGGGGAAGACGACAGACCGCACGGTCGTAGATCGCGACGCCCCGAGTCCGTAGGACGCCTCGCGCAGCGACGTCGGGACGGCCCGCATCGCGTCCTCTGAAACGGTGGCGATCAGCGGTGTTATGAGGACGCCGACACCGAGACCGGCCGCCATCATCGTGAACGGCTTCGCCGAGGTGAAGACTCGCTGGACGATCTCGGGGCTGATGAAGGTCAGCGCCCAGAAGCCGAGGACCACCGATGGGATCCCCGCGAGGATCTCGAGTGTCGGCTTGAGCCGGCGACGTGCACGGGGGGAGGCGTACTCGGAGAGGTAGGCAGCGGCTCCGAGTCCGAGGGGCACGGCGACGAGCATACCGATGCCGGCGATGAGCACGGTGGCGATGATCAGGGTCGGGATGTCGTAGAGGCCACGGCGTGGGAACCATCCCACGGTGAACAGCGCGGCCGGGTCGACCTGGGAGATGAACCTCCACGCCTCACCCGAGAGTGCAACGATGATCAGCGCGCTGATGGCGATCGATGCGAGCCCGGCAGCGAGAAAGATCGCCCGGACGCGGCGCTCTTTACGCCTGCGCCTCGGGTCGCCTGTCAGATCGACTGTGGTGATGGACTGTGTCATTGCCTGTACCGACTCAGGTCAGAGGGAAGGGGGTGGGCCGTTGTTGCCCACCCCCTTCCCTGTTGGATGCTCTAGTACTCGTTCTTGCCCGTGGTGCGATTCTCCCAGATGGCACGTACCGGGGCGTACTCGGCGAGACGGACGTAGCCGGCCTTGTCGATGTTGGCGAGCCCATCTTGAGAGAGGTAGAAGTCGATGTACTCGACGAGTGCAGCGTTCGACTCTGCCTTCGCTGCGTTGACGTAGACGAAGAGCGGACGGGAGATGGGGTAGTCGCCGCTTGCGATCGTCTCAGGCGTCGGGGAGACACATCCGTCCCCACCATCGACCTCGATCGCTTTGACACGATCCTGGTTGGCGAGGTAGAACGCGTAGCCGACCCATCCGAGGGAGGTGTCGCTGCCCGCGATCCCTTCGATGATCACGTTGTCGTTGGCCGACGCCGTGTAGTCGGGTCGGCTCACGGCGTCGGTGCCGCGTTCATCCGCGATGTCTTCGAGGACCAGCTCGACGAACGAGTCGTAGGTCCCGGATTCCTCGCCGGGGGCCGTCACGACGAGTTCTGCGTCGGGGTACGGCGCATTCGCTGCGCCGAGTTCGGCGGCAAGGGCATCGGCGTCGTTCCAGTTGCGGAACCCGATCGATTCGGGTCCCAGGAGCGCGTAGAGGTCCGGGAAGCTGAGACAGGAGATCTGGTCGTTGCTCGTCGAGGTGAGGACGGAAAGGCCATCGATAGCGAAACGCAGCTCGATGAACTCGATGCCGGAAGCAGCACACGCCTCGACCTCCTTGTCCTTGATCTGGCGGGAAGCGTCGGAGACGTCGGTCTCGCCGGCGCAGAACTTCTTGAACCCGTCACCGGTACCTGGTCCCTCGACCGAGATGCCGACCTCAGGGTTGATGTTGCGGAACGCTTCAGCGTTGAGCGCGGAAACGGGTTCGACGGTCGACGACCCGGAGATCGCAAGGGTCCCGGCCAGCGCACCTTGAGACGCACCACCGGCGGCGACGGTGGTCGTGGTTGTCTCGCCGGAGGCCGAGGCACACGCCGCGGCTACCAGAGCGATCGCAGCGGCCATCGCTGCGATCTTGAGTTGCTTGCTCATTCAGTGTTCTCCTTGATGAACGTGTCGCACGTGTTCGGGGCATCCCCGACTTCGCACGAGGTGATACCGGCAAGTTACGGATCGGAGTTGACCGGTAAGCCATGCCAACGTGAACCGAAAGTGAACACTTTCAGGTGGGGCGGTATCAGCAGTGGTGACGGCCTCTCCTCTTCCTATAGTCGCCGTGATGTCCGCTCTGATAGCTGCCCTCGTTGCTGTGCTCATCGCCATGTCGATCGTGCTGGCCGTTCAGTGGCGCCGGGCCAGAACTGCAGAGCGCACTGTGCGGTCTGTCGCCGACGCCCTCGGGGACCAGGACGCCGGTTCCACGATCACAGAAAGGGTCGTGCAGCTCGGAGATGAGCGCGATAGAGCGCTCGCTGCGGCTGCGGTTCGTTTGGCTGCGTTGGACAGATCGACCGTGGGTGTTGCCCTCACCGATACGAGCGGTGCCGTCACGTTCGTCAACGCCCTCGCCGAGGAGCTCCTGAACCGACCGGGAGATGGGGCAGCGTTGCGGACCCGGCTTGCCGCGATGGCATCGCAGGTCGCTGTGACGGGTCAGGACGAGACGTTCGAGGTCGAGGTCCACGTACCGGATCTGTGTGTCCTCGAGGTCACCGTCGTCTCGTTGGGTGGTGATGACACCGCTGCGGCAGCCATCTACATCGATGACGTCACGATGGGGAGACGGATCGCGACGATGCGCACGGACTTCGTTGCGAACGCCAGTCACGAGCTCAAGACACCCCTCGGAGCGATCGCCATCCTTGCAGAGACCATCGGTGAGGTACGCGACGAGGAGCAGCGTTCAGTGTTGACCGGGCGGTTGCAGTCCGAGGCGCTTCGGATGGGTCGACTCGTCGGAGACGTGTTGCAGCTCGCTGAGACGGAGTCCTTCGATGGGGAGTTCACAACGCAATCGATCGCGAGCGTCCTCGACGAGGCCGTGGAGTTCGTTCACGCGCGTGCCCAGGACAAGGACATCGAGATCAGGGTCGGGACGATCCACGATGCCACCGTTCTCGCCGACCGGGGCCAGGTCGTGTCTGTCGTGCGGAACCTCCTCGACAACGCGATCACCTACACGGCAGCGAAGGATGATGACGGGGGTGTCGTGTGGATTCGAGCGCAGGTCGACGGTGACACCGTGATGATCGAGGTGGAGGACACAGGTATCGGCATCCCCGAGCGGTACATGGATCGTGTCTTCGAGCGGTTCTTCCGGGTTGATCGGGCGAGGAGTCGGCAGTCCGGGGGGACCGGACTGGGCCTATCGATCGTGCGCAACGTCGTTGTCGCCCACGGGGGCTCTGTGCGTGTTCGTTCCACCGTCGGGGTCGGTTCCACGTTCACGATCTGTTTGCCCGCAATACCCGAGGAGGAGCGATGAGGGTGCTCATCGTCGAGGACGAGCCTGCGTACGTCGACGCTCTGACGGTGGCCCTCGAGGTCGAGGGGATAGACACCGACGCCGTTGGTGATGGTCGTGACGCCATCAAGGTGTTCCGCGACGGAGGGTACGACGTCGTGTTGCTCGACCTCATGTTGCCGTCGGTCTCTGGGCTCGATGTGCTCACGGCCATCCGACGCGACTCGAGCACTCCCGTGATCGTCGTGTCGGCCAAGGACGGCGAGTCGGACGTCGTGGCGGCACTCGAACTCGGTGCCGACGACTACCTGACGAAGCCGTACTCCGTACGCGAGTTGATCGCCAGGATCCGTGCCGTTGGACGTCGTTCCGGTGGTACGAAGAGTGAGGAGGGTTCCGAGCTCGTCACACTCGGGAACGTCTCTCTCGACGTGGGCCGCTATCAGCTCATCGTGTCGGGGACGACGTTCGACCTGCCACGCAAGGAGTTCGAGGTCATGTCGATGCTCATGGAGCGGGCGGGACGGGTCGTGACCCGCGACTGGTTGCTCGAAGAGGTCTGGGGGATGGATTGGGGGGACACGAAGAGCCTCGACCAGCACATCCGTCGACTGAGGCGGAAACTCGAGACGCACGAAGCGGCCCCCCGCATCCTGACGATACGGGGGGTCGGATATCGGCTCGAGGGGTGACCCCGGCCGATCGTCGTTCTGGTCGCCTCAGCCGATGGCGGCGAGCGCCTCGTTGTAGAGCTCGTACTCGCGGGGTGTGCCGAGGGAGTCCGTTGCGATCACGTTGCGGATGATCCCGTCGGCATCGAGCACGTAGCTGACACGGTTGGCGCTGCCTGTAGCGTCGTTGAACGCTCCATAGGCCTGGGTCGTTTCACCGTGTGGCCAGTAGTCGGCGAGGACCGGGAAGGTGAACGCGTTCTCGGCAGCCCACTTGGCGTTCGTGGGAACGGCGTGGGTCGTGATGACGACGACCTTGGCGTCCATCGAGGAAAGCTCTCCGAGGCCGTCACGGATCGCGCACGCCTCGTTGTCACAGTGCCCGGTGAACGGGAACGGGATGAACACGATCAGGGATTTGCTTCCCTTGAGCGTGTCGAGGGACACCTCTTCCTTGTTCTGGTCGACGAGCGTGAAGTCGGGTGCGGCTGTTCCTGCGGCAAGGGTCATTGATCTCTCCTGGTTGGTGGGGATGTGGAAAGTGTAGAGGAGGTCGGCCTGGCGTGGTACGAGAAACTTGGACGGCACTTGGAAGATCAACGAAGGGAAGTCGGAGTTCTCCGTTTACCGATTGCCGGCGAAACTCGAGCCTCCAGAAGAAGCCAGGATCTCCGACTGTGAACGGAAAACGATTGCTCCTTGTCCGGGTCAGGTGTCGAACAGCAGTGAGTTGAGGAGGAACATGACCGCGTCGATGTTCGCTTCGATGGCCTCCGCCGGGCCGATGATCGTGATGTTCGTCGCGATGATGTCGTCCTGGACCGACAGCAGACGGACGTAGCGGCGCTCGCCGGAGTCCCCGATCGTGCCGAGTACCATGGCGATCGGCACCCCCTGGAGGTTGGTGCTCAAGACCGTGTCCTGGATGTCGGTGTTTGCGAGAGCTTCGTTCGAGATGAGCTCGACGTACTCCTCGAGGCTGGTCGCCCCGATGTTGAGCTCGATGAGGTCGTCGGTGACGACCATCACGATGATGCCGTCCTCGCTTCCCCAGGCGCGGTCCACCTGGAGTCCAGCGTTGGCGATCTCCTCGGGGGTTGCCTCGTTCCACATCGTGGGGATCTGGATGGTGAAGGCGCCGTCGTTGAAGCGGGTCACGGCGGTCGCCATGTCCTGGGGTGGTGTCAGTGGGGGCGCCAGGTCGATGCCGTACTCGCCGAAGTCCCACGTGGTGGTCGTGGTGATGTCTCCGTCGCCGGGAGGTACGAGGCCGGTGAACTCGGAACGGGGTTCGGTCTGGTACGTGGCAACTGTCGAGACCGTCAAGGTTCGAGAGTCGACGGTGATCTCGATGAGGTCGATGGAGGGGTTCGGAGGGAAGGATCCTGAGATCATGTATCCACCGGGAGTCTCGATGGCGGTTGGGTCGGCCAGCACGAGTTCCCCGTTGAGGATGTCGGTGACGGGGTTCGGATCGGACTCGGTCTTGACTCTCCAGTCGCCGGTGCCCGGGTTCTGGGTGTACTTCGCTCCGTCGATCCTGCGCACCTCGAACTGGACGGTGCCTGCGAGATCGCCGGTTTCGATGGTGAGGGTCGTCATGATCCAGCTGTTGTCCTGAGAGGATTGGCCGCCGATCATCACGCCGGAGGCGTACTCGGTATCGGTGTCGGCAGCATCGGTGAACGAGGCAGTGCCAGTGCTCAGGAACGAGGTCTCGTCGGCCATGGCAGCGTTCACCATGTCGAGCAGCGCCTGGGCATCGTCGGTGATGGGCGGCTCGGTCGTCGTGGTCGTTTCCGGCGGCGCGGTGGTGGTCGTGGTGGGTGCTTCGGTGGTGGTCGTTACGGTCGTGAGCGTCGTGTCCGACGTGCCGGAGTCGGCACCGCTCGAACACGCCGTTGCAACGAGCGCGAGTGCCACACCGATGCAGATGCGTTGGATCATCTTCATGTTTCCCCGTCCTCATGTTGGGCAGCACATCACCCTAGCGAGCGCACCCACGCGGGTACGCGTTTGTGGTCCCTGCCCTCGCACGCTTTCGATACGGAACGTGGCGTCCTTGCGTCCTTCTGTCCCCCTTCAGCCTCGATCCGCGATCTGAGTGTCGACGAACCTGTAGAGCGCTGTCGCCCCAAGGGTTGCGAGGTGTTGGGTGGTGCACCCTTCTGTCCCCCCCTTCAGGGGGGACGGCAGAATCGGGGTCTGGGGTCAGGGTGACCTCGCGAATCGAGGTCGAAAGAAGGACAGAAGAACACGGTGATGCGGAGCCCTACGGCGACCGACCGGTGATGGCCGATGCTCAATGCTGTCGGTGAACGGTGAACGTCTGGCCACCTTCTCGGCGGCCTCGAGCTCCGCTCGCCTACTCCTCGAGTGTGATGTCGTCGAGGAGGACCCGTGCGGCCCAGCCAATGGGATCGGTGAGTTCGGCGAGGGTGGGCATGTTCGTCGGTTCGTCCCACACCTTGGCGAGGGAGTCCTCACCCCAACGCTCGGCGACGTCGTCACAGAAGGCACGGGCATCGACGGCCCGGTGGCGTTCGAGTTCGAGTCCTGCGAACTGCTGGAGGAACTGTTCGGCCTGATTGGGTTCGGTGCGGCGCCGGTTGTAGGCGTCTTCGATACGTTCGATCGCCGGCACGAGATCGGCAGCTGAGATCGCCACGACACGGTCGGCGTACCCCTCGATGAAGGCGGTGAAGGCCTGGAGATCTGCCAGGCGCTGCGGATCGGGTGTTCCCTTGATCAGTGCGGTGCTGTCTGCACCCTCCTCGTTGAACATCTGCTGGAGAGCCGATGGGTTGCCCATAGCCCCGCTGAGCTTCCCGAGAAGGTCCGAGGCGTCGATGTCGACCGACGTATAGAACGCCTCGACGAGGTTGACGAACCGGCCACGTATCCACTCCACTGCCATGATCCGGTGGAACGCGACCTCGTGGAAGGAGGCCCACAACCGAACCTGGCGGTGGTCGACTCCGTGGTCGATAGCGAAGTCGTCGAGGTTCGGAACGATGACGTACGGGCGGTCGTGGTCCATTGCAGGGACACCGGTGTCGAACTGGCCCAATGCCCGGTGTGCCATGAACCCGACCATCGTCCCCGCCTGGATCCCGAGGAGTGCGGGACCGAGCGGTGCGAGCATCGCTTCCATCCCCGTGGCGTCACCGATGCCGGGAATGCCGACGTCGCCGGTCAGGCTCGAGAACTTCTCTGCGAGAGGTTCCACGAGGACGCGGAACGACTGCTGGTTCTCTGCAGCCCACGTTGCCCGGTCGGTGGGGTTGAGCTCGCCGGGTGGAGGTGAGGGAAGCGTCGTCGTGAGCGAGATCTTCACCTCGGCGACGTGGGCGAGTTCCCGGTACTCCTCGGCGACTGAGGGGTCGACCGGTTCTGGTTGCCCTGCGAGGCTCTTGGTGACTTCCCTGGCGAGCTTCCAGTTGACGGGACCAGACGTCTGGAGCATCTTGAAGAGTTGTTCGAAGATCCCCTCGTCGTCCATCCCGTACACCGGGATCAGCCGCCGAACTCTGCGGGGCGTTGGCCCAGGATGACGTCGAACGTCATCGACTCTCCGTTGCGGAGAGCCTCGAACTCGACTTCGTCACCGACACGGTTCAGTCGAACAGCGAGGATGAGGTCGATCTGGTTCTTGATGGGCTTGTCCCCGATGCGGATGATGACGTCGCCCGGTTGCAGTCCGGCCGTACCGGCTGCAGAGTCATCGCCTTCGATCGTCTGGATCGATGCTCCCGAAGGGACGATCGCTCCGTCGGGGGCCTCCTCGAGGTACGTCCCGATGGTGACTCCGAGGAACGGATGCTGTACATCACCGGTCTCGATGATCTCAGCCGTGATCCGTTGGACCAGTTCGACGGGGATCGCATAGCCGATGCCCTCCGGGCCTGCCTGGGAGACGCCGATCGCCGATGTTATGCCGATCAAGCGGCCTTCGGCGTCCACGAGGGCACCGCCGGATGATCCCGAGTTGATGGCAGCGTCGGTCTGGAGCATTCCGAACAGGCTCGAGTTGTCGCCGAAGTTCACCGTGCGTTCGAACGCCGACAGGATGCCTGCAGATACGGAAGCTCCGCCGTCCTGGCCGAGCGGGTTCCCGACCGCAACGGCGGGGTCACCGATGGAGAGGTCGTCGGAGGAGCCGAACTCGATCGGCACGAGGTTGTCTGCCGAGATCTGCAGGACGGCGAGGTCGGTGAGTGCATCCGTCCCGATGAGGTTGGCGGTGTACGTCCTTCCGTCTTCGAACGTGACCTCGAAGTTCGTCGAATCTGCCACGACGTGGTTGTTCGTGATGATGTAGCCATCCGTGCTCATCACCACACCAGATCCAGAACCGGTCGGCAGCAAGGTGCCTTCAGCATCTGTGCCTTCCTGGAACACGTTGACGGTGACGACGGACGGAACGACCTTGAGGGCCACTGCGGTCGGGTTCACCGAACTGCCGACCCTGTTGATGATCTGGTTCGTGACCGGAGCCGACGTCGTCGTGACCCCTGTCACGGTCGCGACCGTGGTCGGCGTTGTGCTCTGTGTCTCGGTGAAGGTGCCCAACCCTGCGAGAACGCCGAGCGTGATGACTGCCCCTATCGCCCCGGCAACGAGGGCGCCGAGGAAGAAGAGGCCGCCACGACCCTTTCTCGCAGTGTCTGTCGAAGGTGCCGTCTCGATACGTGCCGAAACCGGTTCGGGCCTTGGGGGAGCGTCGGTCACTCCGTAGTAGTTGTCGTAGTCGAACTTGACGACGGTCGGTGGAGGATCGAACGTCGTGACGGGAGGGGGTGTCTCAGAGACGGCGACGGCTTCGATCTCGCCGGTGGACACGGCGTCGTCGACTTCGTCTGTGACCCACGGCATGTCGGGTGTGCCCGCCGTGTCCGATGGGCCGTCACCCCGCGATTCTTCGGTCGGGTCTGGATCTCCGAGTTCGGCGCCGGCCACTGTGGTGGTCGTCGACGCGGCGCTGCCGTCTGTCGTTTGGTGCCTGTCGTCTGGTGTCTGTTCTGAATCATCCATACCGATTGGAACGTTCGTGTCGGGGGCTTCGTTCCGTCCAGAGATGAGAGAACTCTGAGAATCGTCGGAAACACCTTCGGGGGTATCGTTGGCCATGGATGTGATTGTATGAGTGCTGAACGCCTAGAGCAGAACGCTTTCGTCCGCGTGTCGGTTTCCGACGCCGTGATCGACGCGTCGGAGTTGCTGGATTTCGTCGCGGACCCCGCCGCCGGGTGCACCGTTCTCTTCACCGGCACCGTACGCAACAACTCTCCGGGCCGCGACGGTGTGTCCAAACTCGAGTACGAGGCGTACGGTGGCGTCGCAGAGGGCAAGATCCACGAGATCGTCTCTGAGGCCTTTGAACGCTGGCCTCTGCTGCGGGTCGCTGCGGTACATCGAACAGGGACGCTCGGTATCGGCGAGTCCGCTGTGATGGTCGCCGTGTCGTCGGGGCATCGTACCGATGCGTTCCCTGCAGCACGCTACGTGATCGACGAACTCAAGTCACGCGTCCCCATCTGGAAGAAGGAGCACTGGCCCGGTGGCGCCGAGTGGGTGGAAGAAGGCGGCTGACGCCGCCGCTGTCGGCTGTTGGCTGGCGTTCACCGTTCACCGAGAGGAATCTCCGGCTGTTGGCTGTTGGCTGTGAGCTGTCAGCTGCTTCCCTACCACCATCTCGGCGGCTTCACGGACGCCGGGGTTGCGGTCGAGGGCTGCACGCCGGATGGCAGGTTCGATCCGTTCGTCGTCGAACACGGTGATCGCTGCGATCGTGCGGCGTCGCACCTGGGGCGGGCCGTTGCGGATGATCTTGAGAAGCGTGTCGATCGCCCGGGGATCCCCGATCGCTCCGAGGGCGGCGACGGAGGCTTCTCGAACGTGGCGATCATCGTCGTTGCCGGCTGCATCCATGAGCCAGCCGACGGATTCAGTGGAACCGATCTCGCCGTAGGCGGTTGCGACCGCTTCTCGCATCGTCGGTTCCGTGTCGTGTTCGAGAGAGGCAAGTGTCGTGAGCGAGTCCGGCCCACAGACGCCGAGTTTCTCCGTCGCTGCGGCGCGCACGGACACGTCGCCGTCGACGGTGAGGTGGGCCACCGCTTCGATGTGGGCTCGTGCTTGTCCCTGTGACAGAGCGGTCACGGCGAGACGGCGGAGCACAGGGTCACCGTCGTCGAGGAACGAGACGGGATCAGTGGTGAGTTCGACGAGTTGTTCGCGAGTTGGTGCCACGGTGCGCAGCGTACTTTCCAGCGTCAGGTCGTTCGTTCGAGGAGCATCGCGATGCCCTGGCCGACACCGATGCACATCGTTGCGAGGCCGTAGCGCCCATCCCGGTTCGCCATCTCCCTCGCCAGCGTCCCCACCAAGCGAGCGCCGGACATCCCGAGGGGGTGGCCGATGGCGATCGCGCCGCCGTTCGGGTTCACGTGCTCGGCGTCGTCGGGCAGCCCGAGTTCACGCAGACACGCAAGGGACTGCGCAGAGAACGCCTCGTTGAGTTCGATGACGTCGATGTCGCCGAGTGAGACGTTCGTCCTGTCGAGCAGCTTCCTCGTCGCCGGTACCGGGCCGATACCCATGATGCGAGGTGGCACGCCGGCAGTTGCCATCCCGACGATCCGCGCCATCGGTGTGACACCGAGCTCTTCTAGGATCCTGCCAGAGACGATGACGGCCGCAGCGGCACCGTCGTTGATCCCGGAGGCGTTGCCCGCGGTCACCGTTCCACCTTCGAAGATGGGGCGAAGTCTGGCGAGCTTGTCGATCGTCGTGTCGGGCCTCGGGTGTTCATCGGTCTCGACGATGATCGGATCCCCGCGTCGCTGCGGAATCTCGACGGGGATCAGCTCACCCGTGTAAAACCCGCGCTCGGTCGCTGCTGCGGTTCGTTGCTGACTGCCCAGAGCGAAGGCATCCTGATCCTCACGCGAGATGGAGAACTCTGCCGCGACGTTTTCGGCGGTCCCCGGCATCTCGTCGGTGCCGAAGCGCTCACGCATCTTCGGGTTGACGAAACGCCACCCGATCGTCGAGTCGTGTACCGCAACGGCACGGTCGTAGGGGCTTTGGGCCTTGGCCATCACCTTGGGTGCGCGGCTCATCGATTCGACGCCGCCTGCGATCACGATGTCGGCAGCACCGACCTTGATCGCACGTGAGGCGAGGCCGATGGCCTCCATGCCGGATCCGCAGAGGCGGTTGACCGTCGAACCGGGAACCTCGACCGGGAGCCCTGCAAGGAGTGCCGACATACGCGCGACGTTGCGGTTGTCCTCCCCTGCCTGGTTGGCGTCCCCGTAGTAGAGGTCGTCGATGCGTTCAGGATCGATACCCGACGATGCGACGACGGTCGCGATCGTCAAAGCGGCGAGATCGTCCGGGCGGACGGATGCAAGGGATCCTGCGAATCGGCCGATCGGTGTTCGTATGTAGTCGAGGAGATAGGCGTTCATGGGCCATACGGTAGCCGTCGGACAACACGCCGAGGATCGCGAAGCTCCCCACCCCGATGGAGCGTGACCCTGCCATGGCACGGGTCACGGGGCTGCGAACCACACGGCGTCGGCGGAGCAGCGCTCGGTGATCACCGCCGGGATCTCGGACGGGTCGGTCCCTTCGCTCAAACTGAGACCGCCACCGGCGATGAGCAACGGGGTGCTCTCACCGGCTCGAGCGGCGGCGATCGCTGCGGCCGCCTCGTCCATCATGGCCGAATCCCAAACGACGATCGTGTCGTCGATGACGAGGCAGCCATCGATGATCTCGGGCACTCCGCCGTGGAGCGCATCCATGCCGGCGTTCGGTGAGTACTCGAACACCCAGACACCGTCGATCCGTGTGGCGGTGATCGCGACGTCGTCACCTTCGTCCGGGGCACTCGAAACGTTCGCGTTCGATGCAATGGTCAGCTCTCCGGCGTCGACGTACCCGAGGACGGAAACGGTGTCGTCCGACCATCGGGTGGTGCC
>JAJRYI010000084.1 GCA_024275815.1 Actinomycetes bacterium
ACCCGCAGCAGCGAACAACCCGGCGAGGCTCGCCACCGACGCATCGGCATCCCTGAACGAGAATGCAACGAGCAGGACGAGGTAGCCGTTGAGCGATCGGACTGTTGCGGTTGCAAACCTTGCGAGACGCAGTGTGCGAGGCAACGAGTACCGGCCCGCAGCACGGTCGCGTGGACTCAGTCGTACGGGGGGCAGTTGCGTTGCGGAAACAGCCGACACGATGTAGAGCACGATCGCACCGATGAGCACCGGGCCGGGCCCGATCCACGCCTGGAAGACCGCACCCAGGGGTACCACGAGCCCCGCTGCGATGACACCGGCCCTCGCCAGCCTGGCGTTCGCGTCGATCAGTTCCTCGGTGTTGCGCACGACGACGGGGAGCACACTCGCACGCGAGATTCCGTGGAACCTCGAAAGAACGAGCAGCGAGAACGCCAGCGGGAACACCCAGAAGGACTCGATCATGAAGCCGAGGCCGACAACCAGCGCGACCCTTCCTGCCGATGAGAGGACCAGTCCCGCCCGATACGAGCCCGGCGCCCGGGCGAAAACGCGTCCAAGTACCGGCCCGATCACCGCGAACGGCGCCATCGTCAAGATGAGATACAGCGCGACGTTCCCCCGAGCGTCCGTTGAGGGAACAGCGAAAAAGAGTGTCCCGGCAAGAGCCACTGCAACGAGGGCATCACCGGCAACGGATGCTGCGTGGGACTCAGCGAGACGACCATAGCCGTGCCCCCAGCCACGGAACACCGATGTGAACGCAGCACCGAAGGAGCGGACGAACCGACCGGGGGTGAGTTCATCTGCGTGCGCTGGTTGCCTGACCGGTTCCATCGCATCGACGATATCGCATCGTGCGGCGACAAGCAGGCTCAGCGATCAGACCGCGGTCTCACGCAGGCCGGAGATGGCAGCGACCGTCGACGCGGAGTGTTGAAGGCGGATTTGTACACTGTCGGGCATGCCGAACCAGTCGTCGCACCCAACGTCGCTCCCACGCCAAGGTGCCTCGATACGGCCACGGCGGGACCGATGATCTCGACGGTGCTGAAGGTCGTTGCGGCATCGGCCGCAGTAGTGGTGCTCACTGCCTGTGCCGGGAGCCGGGACCGAGCTTCCGACGGCAGTGAGCTCCTCGTATCGGCAGCAGCATCGCTCACCGATGCCTTCACCGAGATCGAGGCAACGTTCGAAGATCAGAACCCCGGCATCGATGTCCTCCTCAATCTCGCAGGCAGCGCCACCCTGAGCAGCCAGATCGTCGAGGGCGCTCCCGCAGACGTGTTCGCATCTGCAAACATCACCAACATGATCCCCGTTGTCGAAGCAGGACGAGCCAGCACCGAGCCGGAGGTTTTCGCACGCAACGACATGCAGATAGCCGTCCCCCCCGGCAACCCCGGTGGGGTCACTGGACTCGACGACTTCTCGAACGAGGCCCTCCTGGTTGGACTGTGCGCAGAGGGCGTTCCCTGCGGTGACCTTGCAAGGGACGTGCTCGCCACGGCCGGAGTCGACGCTTCGCTCGACACGAACGAACCGAACGTGCGTGCCCTACTGACGAAGATCGAACTCTCCGAACTCGATGCAGGCATCGTGTATACGACCGATATCAGAGCCAGCAACACCGTCGAGGGAATCGAGATCCCTCCTCAGTTCAACGCATCGACCGGCTACTCGATCGTGGCCCTCTCGGATGCCGCCAACCCCGAAGGTGCGGCGGCCTTCGTGTCCTTCGTCCAGTCCCCCGACGGCAGAGAGATCCTCACACGATACGGATTCTCCACACCATGACCGGGCCCACACGTCGATCCAGCCGTGCGATGGGAAAGCCACCGCTGCTTCTCGTGATCCTCGCCGTGGTGGGGATCGGTTGGTTCGCCGTCCCACTCATCGGCATCGTCGCCAGAACGCCGTGGGGAGACCTTCCCTCCCTTCTCTCCGACCAGGTCGCCCGCGATGCCCTGCGCCTGTCACTGATCGTGTCTGTCATCACGACGGTGATCGCCACGATCCTCGGTGTACCCGTTGCATGGATACTCGCCCGCACCGAGTTCCCCGGCAGATCGATCGTGCGAGGCCTCGTTCTGCTCCCTCTCGTCCTACCTCCGGTCGTCGGTGGTGCGGCGCTCCTCTTCGCACTCGGCAGGCAGGGACTCGTCGGCGCTCCTCTCTATCAAGCGACCGGGATCGTGCTGCCGTTCTCCCTGTGGGGCGTCGTGATCGCAACCACGTTCGTCGCCATGCCGTTTCTGATCATCACCGTCGAAGGGGCGCTCCGGAACCTCGATCCGCGATATGAGGGAGCAGCGGCGACACTCGGGGCGAGCCGTTGGCGGGTGCTGTTCAAGGTGACCATCCCCATGATCGCCCCGTCCCTCGCAGCAGGCCTGGCACTGACCTGGGCACGGGCACTCGGCGAGTTCGGTGCGACGATCACGTTCGCAGGGAACCTCCAGGGTCGCACACAGACACTTCCCCTCGCCGTGTTCATCGCCCTCGAGAGCGACCGTGATACCGCAGTCGCCCTCAGCCTGGTGATGGTCGTCATCTCGCTCGTCGTGCTCATTGCACTGCGAGAACGGTGGTGGAAGTCGCTATGAGCAGTGAGCAAGGCCTCGATGCGCATATCGTCGTCGAACGGCATGAAGGGTTCACGCTCGACGTGTCCATGACGATCCCACCCGGACGGACGGTGGCGCTCGTGGGGCCCAACGGTGCGGGAAAGTCGACGATCGTGAGCGCACTCGGTGGCCTCACCCCGCTCGATGGCGGCCACATCGACCTGAACGGGGCACGTCTCGACGACCCATCACGCGACGTGTTCACGATCCCCGCGCAACGCCGGATCGGCATCGTGTTCCAGGACTACGTGCTGTTCCCCCATCTGAGTGTCTCGGAGAACGTCGCGTTCGGCCTGCAGAGCCGAAAGACCCCCCGGGCTGAGGCTGCTCGCCGCACGTCGGCATGGTTGGATCGGCTCGGGATCACCGACCTCGCCGACCGGATGCCGGCAGGGCTCTCGGGCGGACAGCAGCAACGGGTTGCACTCGCACGGGCGCTCATCACCGAGCCGGCGCTGCTTCTCCTCGATGAGCCCCTGGCCGCCCTCGATACAACGACACGGGTGGAGCTCCGCCGTGTCCTCAAGGACCACCTGACATCGTTCGACGGGCCGAGCATGATCATCACGCACGACCCCATCGAGGCGTTCCTGCTCGCAGACGAGGTCCACATCATCGAGAATGGATCCATCACGCAGGTCGGGTCACCCGATGACATCCGCCTCCACCCCCGCACGCCCTACATCGCCGACCTCGCCGGGTCCAACCTGGTCTCCGGGGTGGCAGACGCAGGGACGATCACGTCGGGGGTACATCGACTCCGCATCGCAGACCCAGCCATCACGGGACGCGTGCTCGCCACGATCCATCCAAGAGCCATCGTCATCGGGATGGAACGGCCCACCGGAAGCAGCCGTAACGCCTGGGAGACGACCGTCGTCCGTGTCGAGCACTACGGAGACCGCGTACGGCTCCAGACCGGCGACCCGCTTCCCCTCACTGCAGAGGTGACACCCGGAGCCGTCGAAGCGCTCCAGATCGTAGAGGGGTCGACGGTCTGGGTCTCGATCAAGGCAACCGAGATCCAGGTGTCGCCGGCGTAGGCGCTTCCGTCGCCGGCTGGGAGTCCTCACGTACCGGGCTCGAAGGCTCGCGGTCCCCCCTCTCGACCTGGATCCACGGACTGAGTGTCGACAAACCCGTAGAACGCTGTCGCCCGAAGGGTTGCGAGGTGTTGGGTGGTGCACCGTTTCGATGCAGGACGTGGCGTTCTTCTGTCCCCCCTTCAGGGGGGACGG
>JAJRYI010000085.1 GCA_024275815.1 Actinomycetes bacterium
ATCACCTGGCAGTCGTCGGCGGCAGAGGAGATGGCGGCACCCATGCGATCGAGGCGGCCCGGATCGGACCAGCCGAGGGCATCGTCGATGATGACCGGTGCTCCCCCATCGCTCGACACCAACATTGCACAAGCAAGTCGTGCAAGAAGGCCGAGTTGCTCCTGGGCGCCGGTGCTGAGCTGACCGAAGTCGAGTGTCACGCCGTTGAGAGTACGAGTCGCGATCGACAGATCGTCGTTGAGCGTGATCGTGAACGTCGATCCGAACACGATGCGTCCGAGCTGCTCGATACGGGCACGAAACGGCTTGTTGTACCGCTGGCGAGCCTCCTGGCGGTGGGTCGCGAACGTGTCGTAGAGGAGTTGGGCTGCCGCGGCTCGACTCATGAGGTGGTCGTGGCGGATTCGGGCGTCTGCGAGCCTGGTCTCGGCTTCGTCGAGGAGACGGGCGGGGCCTCGATCCGTCTCGAGGGTGAGCTTGATCTCGAGCTCCCGGCGTCGGCCCTCGATCGCCTGAAGGTCCTGGGCACTGCGCTCATGGGCTGCCCGTGCGTTCTCCAGGAGCGCTTCGAGAGTGTCGGCGTCGAGTGCAGCGAGTTGCTCGGTGAGCTCTGTGATGGCCGCCTCGGCCGCAGCCACCGCTCTACCGGCACCTTCCTCGGCGGCGATCAACTCGTCGTCGCCCCGCTCCTCACGGGAAGCCGAAAGGATCCGGGCTGCCGACGACACGGTGCTCTCGGCGATCTCGAGTTGTGCCTTCAGACGGATGTGGCCGAGGTCGAACTCGCTGAGCTTCGCCGTCGCCTTCCGGGCACGGTCCTCTGCCCGTACAGCGACTTCCTTGGCTTCAGCAACGGCATCTTCAGCGCTGCGCTCGGCGTCCTGGGCTTCGGTGAGGTCGCCCGGGATGGGCGGTGTCGCTGCTCGGGTCGCCTCGAACTCCGCGATCTTGTCATGCAGCCTGTCGATCTTGTTCGACAGCGCTTCGAGGGTGAGGTCTCGCAGGTCTCTCGCGATGGTCTCAACGGCGTTCTCCCGGATACGCAGCGCGTCTGCACGCCGATCCGCTTTGGCCCTGGCATCGGTGAGGCCCGTGGCATCAGCCCGGCGACAGAGCTCGCCGTACCGTGCCTCGGCGTTGTCGAGGTGCCCGGCCACATCCGCACCATTGGTCCCGGCTGTCACCGTGATCTCGACGACGTCGGGAACCACGATGTTCGCTGTCGCGTCGACAACCAGTGTGCGTTCCTCGTCTGTGGCCAGAACAACGGTGTCGGTGTCGATCACGACATCGACGTCGGCGAGGGCATGGACGGTTACCCCGGGAAGTGCCCGCTCTGCAGCTGCACGCAGCTTGGCGAGTTCGAGGTGAGCGTCTTCGATCTCGGCGAGGATCCCGGCGTCGACCGCGATCGAGTCGACCACCTCGTCGGCCTTTGCAAGCTGCTCTTGAGCTTCGATGACGCGGTCGCGTCGCTCGGTGAGTTGAGCGACTTCGATCTGACGGCGCCGATACGTGGTGTCTGCTCGCGCCTGCTCGAAGGCGTTCTGGGCCTCGTCCCGCTTCATACGTGCATCGTCCTCACCAAGGCCGGCCTGCTCTGCGGCTGAGACGAGGGCCTCACGCTCGGGTGAGGACCGGGCGAGTTCCTCCGTGATCCGTTCAAGCTCCCCGGTGGCGGCTTCGAGGGCCGCGACCTGTTCTGCGCGTCGCTTGCGGTCGTTGTGCGCCTTCTGATAGACGGCCGAAGCTCGTTCGAGCTCACCGGTGGCCTGTTGGAGCGCCCCGCGGACTCTTGCGACGGCGTCGACCTGAGCTGCCATGCTCTCGACGGTTCGTGCTGCGTCGACCTGCGCCTCCCGCAGCGATACTGCACGGGCCTTCAACCGATCGATCTCTTCGGCGTCGGCGTCGAGGGCACGCAGGTGGGCGTTGGCGGCGTCACTGGCGTCCTGTGCATCGGCCAGTTCCTCGGCGACCGCGTTCAGCTCCGCCTTCGGTCGCCCGGTCGCAGTCCAGTACCGCGCGTACTCGTTCTCGATGCGGGTCCAGAGCGCATCCTCGTCTTCGCCTGCAACGTCGCCACCGATGGCAGCGTCGAGGGCGCGACCGAGCGACGCTACCTCGAAGTCGGCCTGGCCGAGTGCGGCACCCTGATCGAGACGAAGCGCCTTCCAGAGCCCCATGTCGAGAGTCTCTTGCAGGATCTCCGTGACACGGTCGTGGGCGTCCCGCCCGACGAGTTGCTCACGGACGGGCCGGGTCACCTCGAGGATGGTCTCCCTCCCCTTCTTCCACCGCTTGCGGTAGGTGAACTCGTACTCACCGGTCACGAGTTCGACCTCCACCTCTGGCCCGACGTCGCGGCCAACCGGGACGATAGAGGAGATCTTCTTGTTCCCCGAGGAGTCCGGATACTCCAAGATGGCGTCGAGTGCGCCCACCAGGGACGTCTTGCCTGCCTCGTTGGCCCCTTCGATGATGGTCACTCCGGTATCGGGGAACACGACTTCGGCCTCCTCGATCCCGGCGTAGTCTCGAACCGCGATGCGACGGATCCTCATGATCCACTCCCCACGAGGCGGTACAGGAGTCCGAGTGCGTCAGCGGCAACCGTCGACTGTTCGCCGCTGCCCTGTGCCCGCTCGATGAGTTCATCGAGGGCATCACCGGCGAAACCCGAGAGCTGAAGCGAGGCGAAGTCCTGATCGTTGGGGAGCACGACGAGGTCGCTGTGACGCTCCCACGTGTTCAACGACGCTAACAGATCCGAGAAGTGCTCGAGGACCGCATCGAGACGGGCCTTGTCTGCAAGGGAGATCTGGCCGACGAGCACGAGTTGGACGATCGACGTCGACTTGTCCTCGATGTTGGACAGGGCGCTCTCGAGCCGGTCGACGTCTTGGGGGCCGACCAGTTCCTCCTCGATCGTGTGGAACCGCCACCGGGCGGTACGGTGCGCCGCGACATCGATACCGTCGTGGCTCACCTCGACGACGAGCACGTTGCCCGGGTCGACCTCACGGTACGCCGTGGGTTCGAGTGCCCCGCAGTACCAGATCCGTTCGAACCCCTCCACCCTGGTCGTGGAGTGACGGTCGCCGAGCGCTACGTAGTGGACCTTCCCGGATTCGATCGATGCGACCAGGTCGTCGAGCGCGATGAGTGCAGGGTTCGTGTCGTCGGGGGACAGTGAGTCGACGGCGCCGTGCCCGACGACGATCGTGACATCCTCGGCGGGAGGCGCTCCTTCGATGGCCCGGTGCACGAGGTCGACGAGGGGCGCCTTGTTCGTCCACGGGGCAGCGATGAGCCGGGCTCCGTGACCGGTATCGACGGCACCCTCCTCGTCGAGTACGACGACGTTGTCCGGGCAGTGCTCGAGGAACGTTGCCGAAGTGAACACCGACGATGCGTTGAGCGGATCGTGGTTCCCCGGCATCAGGTAGAACGTCACCCCGGGGGTCTCTGCCATGGCGTCGAGGGCCCGCACGATGACCCGACGTTCGACGTGGTTCGTCTCGAAGACGTCTCCGCACACAACGACGAACGCACAGGACTCTTCTGTGGCAAGCCGGCCGATCCGACGGATCGCCTCGATGCGTGCTTCGGAGAACCGCGCCTGGGCATCCTCGTCGAGGAAGTGCCGTGTCATGCCGAGCTGCCAGTCGGCGGTGTGGATGAACCTGACCATCGTCGCATCGTACTTCATCCCTGTGACACGGCCCGGGGCTCAGCCGTGCCGGGGGTTCCATCGACTACCGTAGGGCGTGGTTCCGGGGACTCCCATGGATCCCGGATTCCGGGACATCGCGACATCAAGCAACAGCGGAGGAACGGATGACCAAGCGCAACGTGGTGATCATCGGGGCAGCCGGGCGCGACTTCCACAACTTCAACACCCGGTACCGCAACGACGCCTCGACCAACGTCGTCGCGTTCACCGCAGCTCAGATCCCCGACATCGAGGGTCGTCGATACCCGGCGAGTCTCTCAGGCCCGCTGTACCCGCACGGCATCCCGATCGTCGCCGAGGAGGATCTCGCCTCGCTCATCGCCGAGCACGGCGTCGACGAGTGTGCCTTCTCCTACAGCGACATCTCCTACGACCACGTGATGGGTGTGAGCGCGGTCGTCCAGGCTGCCGGCGCGACGTTCACGCTGCTCGGCCCGTCCGATACCCAGATCGAGAGCACCAAGCCGGTCGTCTCGGTGTGTGCAGTGCGCACCGGGTGCGGCAAGTCCCAGACGGCACGCAAGGTCGTCGAGTTACTCATGGACAAGGGCCTCAGGGTCGTCGCGATCCGCCACCCGATGCCGTACGGCAACCTGAACAAACAGAAGGTGCAGCGGTTCGCCGACCTCGCCGACCTCGCCGAACATGACTGCACGATCGAGGAGATGGAGGAGTACGAGCCTCACGTCGTTCGCGGCAACGTCATCTACGCGGGGGCAGATTACGAGGCGATCGTGCGTGCCGCAGAGAACGATCCGGACGGCTGCGACGTGATCGTGTGGGACGGTGGCAACAACGACTTCAGCTTCTACCGCACCGACCTGATGATCACGGTCGTCGACCCGCACCGGCCGGGCCATGAACTTCACTACTACCCCGGTGAGGTGAACCTGCGCACAGCCGACGTCGTCGTCATCAACAAGATCGACAGCGCGGACCTCGCGGACATCGAGACGGTGCGAGCGAACATCGAGGCCGTCAACCCCGATGCGGTCGTTATCGACGCGGCCTCCGTGTTGTCGATCGACGACCCGGGCGTCGTACGGGGGAAGCGGGTCCTCGCCGTCGAGGACGGCCCGACGCTCACCCACGGGGGGATGAAGCTCGGTGCAGGGATGGTCGCAGCCCGCAAGTACGGTGCTACCGAGTTCGTCGACCCCCGTCCCTGGCTCGTCGGGAAACTCACAGACACGTTCGAGACGTACCCCGACATCGGACCTCTGCTGCCCGCCATGGGGTACGGCGCGGAGCAGCTCGCCGACCTCGCAAAGACCATCGAGGCGGTCGAGTGCGACGCGGTGGTGATCGGGACACCGATCGACCTGTCGCGCATCATCGAGATCGCCAAGCCCCACACGAGAGTCCACTACGACCTCTTCGAGATCGGGCAGCCAGATCTCGCAACGGTGCTCTCACAGTTCGTCGACAGTCTTCCCCGATAGGGGTGGCGGGGAAGACCCGGTCAACCTTTCGAGAGTCTGACCTTCCCACAGATGGTGCACACGCGGCTGCCGAGGCCGTCGGGTCTGGCAACCCGGTGATCCCATGTGTGCTGATGCTCGAAACCCCTGAGACGTTTGTCGGTGGGCACCCGGTCCAGGTCGAACAGGTCGTACCGACGGGCGATGTCGAGGGCACGGATCCACACGACGTTGCGAGTTCTGAACTCCCTGGCTGGCATGTCGTCGTGTTCGGGTTCCGCTGCAGGTTCGACGGGAGCCACGGATTCGGTGACACCGGCGTCGGGGGCTTCCCGCGGCAAGTCCGCTTCTATCCCGGCGTGGGGCACCCTTGCTTCGGGCTCAGGCTCCGACCGTTCTGCTGGTACCGGTCGATCCCCGGTCTCGGGCACGGTGATATCGGCGACAGGTTCGTTTCGGACCCGCTTCTTGTCCTCCGGGCGCTGCACGGTCTTTGCTCGCGTGTTGCCATTCTGAGGCTTCGATCGGATCCGTTTCGGCCTTGGGAATCTGCGCTTGGGCGGGTCGGTGTCTGGAGGCAGGCCGACGATGAACGGACTGGTGTGGAAACCGATGAGATCGACGGGGGTGAACAGCAGCAGGTCGCCGTCGGAGTAGAACTCGTACGACGTCGAGTCGAAGGAGCGGATCGCCACACTGCCGACCGGCCATGTCCCTAACTCGCCGTCATCGCTCGTCACCGTGACCCGGCCGCCACCGTCTTGTCCGCGTCGAAGGCTCAGCGTCACGTCGAGACCGGATGTCTCGTACAGATGGCGGAGTGTTCCGTCGAACACGGCTACCGGGGCGGCGTCGGAATCCTCGCGCGAACGTGCGCCTCGTGTCCTTCGACGTCGAGTCACGTCACTCCTCCCTCTTCGTGCCAGCACGTCTCTATCGGCA
>JAJRYI010000086.1 GCA_024275815.1 Actinomycetes bacterium
GGCATGCTGAGCATTCAAGACCTGACGGCGATGGTCGAAGAGGGTGCCGTCGACACCGTGATCGTCGCGTTCACCGACCACTACGGCCGGGTGCATGGGAAGCGATCCGACGCCTCGTTCTTCCTCGAGACGATGGTCGAGTCCGGCACGCATGCATGCAACTACCTCCTGACGGTCGACATGGAGATGGACCCGGTACCCGGGTACCGGTTTGCCAACTGGGAACTCGGTTACGGGGATTTCCACATGGTCCCCGACATGGCAACGCTGCGGATCGCGTCGTGGCTGCCTGCAACGGCGATCGTCCTGTGCGACCTCATCGACGACGCGACGCACGAACTCGTCCCCGTTGCCCCACGATCGATGCTCCGCAAGCAGATCGATCGACTCGCATCGCTCGGACTCAACGCGATGGCTGCTTCGGAACTCGAGTACTACGTATATGAGGAGTCCTATCGCGAGGCTGCCGACAAGGGGTTCAACGATCTGACATCGGTCGGGTGGTACAGCGAGGACTATCACCTCACTCAGGGGGCACGGGAGGAGTTCTACAACGGAGCTGTTCGCCGCCATCTGTCGGCCTCAGGCATCCCCGTCGAGAACTAGAAGGGAGAGTTCGGCAGGGGACAGCACGAGATGAACATCCGCTACACCGACGTGCTCGAGATGGCAGACCGGCACACGATCATGAAGCTGCTCATGAAGGACATCGCCGATCAGCTTGGCGTGTCTGTGACGTTCATGGCGAAACCCGAGGCCGACCAGGCCGGTTCGAGCTGCCACATCCACGTGAGCCTGTGGTCTGGCGACACCAATGCGTTCCCAGGTGACAACGAGATCGGTCCTATCCGTTGCTCGGACACGTTCTCTCACTTCCTCGGTGGATGGATGAACCGGGTATACGACGTGATGCCGTTCCTCGCCCCGACCGTGAACTCGTACAAGCGGTACCTCGAGGCGTCATGGGCGCCGACGAACATCGCCTGGAGTTTCGACAACCGCACGGCCGGGTTCCGTGTCGTGGGCAGCGGCCCGAGCCTGCGGATCGAGTGCAGGATCCCGGGGGCAGACGTGAACCCGTACCTCGTTTACAGCGCGGCGCTGGCAGCCGGGATCGATGGGATAGACAACGACGTCGAGCCTCCCGAGATGTTCACGGGGGACGTGTACGCAGCACAGGACCTCGATCGTGTCCCCGGGACGCTCACGGCTGCGATCCCCGCGTTCGCACAGAGCACGTTCGTCGGCGAGGCGATCGGTGAGGATGTCCAGGAGCACTACGCTCACTTCTTCTCGGTCTAGGCCGCAGCGTACGACGCTGCGGTCACCGACTGGGAACGCACCCGGTACTTCGACCGGATCTGAGGCTATCGCTGAGGGCCTCCGCTGCACGCTGGTGCACAACACGAGTCACACCACGAGAGATGGGAATCACAATGGGACGATTGGACGAACGGGTCGCGTTGATCACCGGTGCCGGAAGTGGCATCGGGCGAGAATCAGCGACCCTCTTCGCAGCCGAAGGTGCTGCGGTCGTGTGCGTGGACCTCGATGAGGGATCCGCTGTGGCCACGGCGAGCAGTATCGAACAGGCCGGAGGGCGAGCGATCGCTGTACGAGCCGACGTCTCATCGGCCGACGACGCCGCTGCGATGGTGCAAGCCGCACAGGACACCTACGGCGCTCTCCACATCATGTTCAACAACGCAGGGATCATGCACTCCGATGACGGGAACGCCCAGGACACGTCCGAAGCGATCTGGGACCTGACGATGAACGTCAACGCCAAAGGCGTGTTCCTCGGCTGCAAGTTCGGGATCCCCGCGATCAGGAACTCCGGTGGAGGCTCGGTCATCAACACGGCGTCGTTCGTTGCGCATCTCGGTGCTGCGACGCCCCAGGTCGCCTACACGGCATCCAAGGGCGCCGTCCTCGCCCTGACACGGGAACTCGCGGTCGTGCACGCTAGCGAAGGGGTGAGAGTCAACGCCTTGTGCCCCGGTCCGCTGCGCACCGAGCTTCTCATGAAGTTCCTCGACACCGACGAGAAGAAGCATCGACGCCTGGTCCACGTCCCGATGGGCCGGTTCGGCCTTGCCGAGGAGATGGCCAAGTCTGCCTTGTTCCTCGCCTCGGACGACTCGTCGTACATCACCGGCAGCGAGTTCCTCGTCGACGGCGGCATCACCGCTGCCTACGTGACCCCGGAGTGAGCGACATGACTATCGGATTCGAAGGTTTGTTGATCAACGGTGAGCGGGTAGCGAGCATCTCGGGCGACGCTGGTGAGGTTCACAACCCGGCGACGGGCGAAGCGATCGCTACGGTGGCCCTCGGCGGTCGTGACGATGTGAACGCGGCTGTGCGCGTCGCCAAGGAGACGTTCGGTGGACCGTCGTGGAGAACGATGACACCTGCTGCTCGTGGCGAGATCCTGCGCCGTATCGCCGACGGCATCACACGCGACCGGGAGCGGTTCGCAGCAGCAGAGTCACGCAACGCAGGCAAGCCCCTCTCTGCGGCACTCGGCGAGATCGACGCCGCTGCAACGACGTTCCGTTTCTACGCGGGTGCTGTGGACAAGATCCACGGCCAGACGATCCCCGGAAAGGCAGATGGAACCCTGCTGACGTTCCGCGAGCCCCTCGGCGTCGTTGGGGTCATCGTGCCGTGGAACTTCCCGCTCCTGATCCTTGCATGGAAGGTGGCACCCGCCCTGGCCATGGGCAACACCGTTGTAGCCAAGCCCGCCGGTGTCACTCCTCTCACGGCGTTGATGCTCGGAGACCTCGCCCTCGAAGCGGGTCTCCCGCCCGGTGTGCTCAACGTCGTCCCGGGTCCCGGGTCGGCCGTTGGCTCGGCGATGGTGACGCACCCCGACGTCCGCAAGATCTCCTTCACCGGCTCGACCGAGGTCGGCGCCGGTGTGATGCGCGAAGCTGCCGACGACATCAAGCGGGTCTCGCTCGAACTCGGAGGTAAGTCGGCTTCGATCGTCTTCGCCGACGCCGACATGGCCGACGCTGTGGAGTCTTCGATATGGGCGGTGTACGACAACGCCGGACAGGACTGCTGTGCTCGCAGCAGGATCCTCGTCGAGGCATCGAAGTACGACGAGTTCGTCGCTGCCTTCGCTCAGCGGGCAGAGGCGCTGATCGTTGGTGACCCGTTGAACGACGACACCGACGTGGGGCCACTCATCACCCCCTCGCATCGTGTTTCGGTCGAGACGCACCTCCAGCGTGCCGAGGATGAAGGCGCCACACGGGTGTGTGGGGGAGAGCGGCTCACCGGGGATGCTGCGAGAGGTAACTTCCTGACGCCGGCCGTCTTCGTCGACGTGCGGCCCGAGATGTCCATCATGCGTGAAGAGGTGTTCGGCCCCGTCGTGGCGATCGCACCGTTCAGCGACGAGGACGAGGCCGTTGCGCTTGCGAACGACTCCGACTACGGCCTATCCGGATCGATATGGACGAGAGACATCGGTCGGGCCATGCGTGTGACCAGGGCGTTCGAGACCGGGATGATCTCGATCAACACGAGTTCGAGCGTTCACATCGAGGCTCCCTTCGGTGGGATGAAGCGCAGCGGGATCGGCCGTGAGCAGGGGATGGTCGCACTGGACCACTACAGCGAGTACAAGACCGTCTTCATCGCGAACAACTGAGATGTATATCGGGTTCCTCGTCTGTCACCACGTCGAGGAACGCTATCGGCCGATCGTCGAGGACTACGCCTCGATGATCGACAAGATGTTCGATGACCACACCTTCGACCTCGTCGTGTACGACGCCGTCGGCGGTGAGCTGCCGGCGCGTCCCGACGAGTGCGACGCGTATCTGATCTCGGGATCGGCGGCGTCCGTCTACGAACCCGAGACGTGGATCCGCGATTTGGAGAGCTTCGTGTCGCGGGTCGTCGAGGACGCTGTCCCGATCGTTGGGATCTGTTTCGGACATCAGGTGCTCGCAACTGCACTCGGGGGAGTCGTCGAGTACTCGGAGCGAGGGTGGGGAGGAGGGGTGCATTCGATGCGTGTCGCACAGCGGCGCCGGTGGATGGACCCGCCCCTGGACGAAGTCGCGCTGATCATGGCCCACCAGGATCAGGTGGTTGCTCTCCCCGACGGTGCAACGGTGCTCGGATCGAGCGCACACTGCAAGAACTTCCTGGTCGAGTTCACCCCCACAGCGATCGGCATCCAGGGGCACCCCGAGTTCCCTGTTGCGTTCGCCGCGTTGTTCTACGAGGACCGCAGAGAACAGATAGGGGAATCCGTCGATCGGGCACTGGCTTCACTCGACACACCCACCGATGCCAGGGTCGTTGCCGATTGGATCTATAACGTGATGGCTGTGTGAGTCGAACCGGGCACCAGGATGAATGGGTGTCCGAGCATGGCTAGTATCTCGCCCATGCTCGCCGGGTTGGCTCCGGCTGAGCTACCCCGTCAGATGATGGCGGGTCCCAAACAGAGGAAGTGATATGAAGTATCGACTATTGACATTGCTCGCTGTGATCGCGCTGGTCGCTGCGGCCTGTGCGAGCAGCGGTGGTGACGAAACCACCACGACTGCCGCAAGTGGCGGCGA
>JAJRYI010000087.1 GCA_024275815.1 Actinomycetes bacterium
CGCCCGATCATCGCCCGATCGACGCCGTGACCGACCTCGACGACGACACCGCTCATCTCGTGACCCGGGACGTGGGGGAGCGAGATGGTCTCGTCGTGACCGACCCACCCATGCCAATCGCTCCGACACACACCGTTGGCCTGTACCTCGAGCACCACGCCGCCGTCGGGAGGACTCGGATCTGCCACTTCGATGACGGCGATCGGCCCACCGTAGGTCGTAAAGCAGGCAGCCTTCATCGGGACGTTCGCAGTTCGACCATGTGCCTACATTGGCACACCTGTTCACCATCTGCAGGTCGATCGATACCCGATTGACGTAATCCGTAGTATTCGACTAAGGTATTGGCAAGGAGACCGAGACGTATACCCGTCCACAACGGACGTCATCGGGTCCCCGAAGCTGAATCAGGCTTCGCGCGCGCAGACCCCGGGTACCGCAGTTGGGGCAGTACCCGGGGTCCTCCTTTTGTTGGGCACCGCTCACGATCGCTGGTACTCTCTGGCCGCAAGACGAAGTGGAGCAGCATTGACCGACGTGCGACCCCAGGTGGACACGCACCCCGCCGAAGAGCCGAGTAACGAGCTGCCCGCGCTCGAAAAACGCCTTGCCGAGGTGATCGGTGAAAGGGACAAACTACGTGCCGTCGTCGAGAAGGACAAGCCGCTTCGACCGTTCCAGATCGAACTCCTGAAACTGCAACGACATCTCGAATCGAAGAAGATCCCGATGATCGTCATCTTCGAGGGTCGTGACGCCTCAGGCAAAGGCGGTACGATCCGTCGCATCACGAGGTACATGAACGAGAAACGCTACCGCGTCGTTGCCCTCGGCAAGCCCACGGAGGAACAACTGACCCAGTGGTACTTCCAGCGCTACGTCGAGACGTTCCCCGCCGGTGGCGAGATGGTGCTCTTCGACCGTTCCTGGTACAACAGGGCGATGGTCGAGCCCGTCTTCGGATTCTGCACCAAGAAGCAGTACCGGGACTTCCTGCGAGGTGTCGTCGGCTTCGAAAAGGACATCGTCCGGCAGGGAACCGTCCTCGTGAAGCTCTACTTCAGCGTCGACAAGGAGACCCAGGAGAAACGGTTCAACCGCCGGTTGAACGATCCACTTCGTCAGTGGAAGTTGAGCGAGATCGACGTTCAAGCACAGGAGTACTGGGACGACTTCACCGAGATGAAGCACCGCATGCTCGAGCGCACATCGACGAGCTCTGCGCCGTGGACGATCATCCGCTCCACCAGCAAGCCCAAGGCCCGCTTGAACTCCATGAAGGTCATCCTCAACGCCGTCGATTACGCCGATCGAGATACCAGCCTCGACTTCACACCCGACCCACAGATCGTGATCCCGGGTGCAGACGAGTTGTACCGAATGGACACCGAACGCGACCAGCTCGGCCGACCCCGCCAGTAGCACGCCGAGTACAGCACCTGACCCGTGTTCGACCCTCTTGCGACGCGAAGGGAGGGTGCTGCGTCATGGCAGCACCCTCCCTTCACCGCCTGTGGACGCCTAGGAGGTCTCTGCGACCTGTCGGATACGGAAGCTCTGGTAGCGGATGACCTGGATGATCGATGCCAGCACCAGCAAGATCGAGAACAGGTAGAGCTGGACCCCGAACCGGCGTGCGGCCTCGAGCCAGATCGTCCACTGCTCGCCCTGGAGGGCCGAGACGCCGCCGGCGGCGATCGTCACACCTGCCACGACGTGCAGGACGACTGCTGCGAGGATGATCATCATCGCCATCGCCATGATGCCGATGAATACCTTCGCCGTCGTCGGCATCCGGAGGGTCTTGACGTCGGCGTTGGCGGCCTGCTGGACCGAACCTCCACCGACCCGGAACTCACCGAGGATCTTGGCGATCGCGAACGATATGGCTGCGAACACCGAGGCGAATCCGAAGAACATCGTTGCCGGTTGCTACTGCGAAACCGCTGCGATGTCGAGGGGATCCCCTCCCGAGGCGATGAGGTTCGCTTTGACGATCGCAAGTACGAAACCCACCGCGAAACCCATGAGCGACACGGCGAACATGGGTGCCCAGAGGGCGGATCCAACCTTCTGGGGCATGATCCGCTCCGGTGCCCTGGCCGTGGTCTGTGTGTCGAAGTCGATGATGGTTGCTGTAGTCATGATGATCCTTCTCCTACTCACCTGTGGCGACGATGGAACGAATACGGGAGAACTGGAACCCGAGAACGTTCGCGATGGTTGCGAGCGCAAGGACGATGCCTGCAAGCAGCAGGGCAAGGCCGAGCTCGCGTAGTGGCCCGAGCCACGCCCACCACGGAGCGATCTGTGCTGCCGTATCGAACGTCAACGTGTAGAGGTACAGACCGAACTGCGCCATCTCGATCATGAGGCCGGTAGCCATGAGCACC
>JAJRYI010000088.1 GCA_024275815.1 Actinomycetes bacterium
CGCAGCCCTGCGGGGAGATACGTCGGACAACCTTCCGGGAGTTCCCGGCGTCGGTGAGAAGACGGCGGCAAAGTTGATCACCAAGTACGACAGCCTCGAGGCACTCTACGACGACCTCGAATCCCAGACCCCGAAGCTCAAGGAGAACCTGGCTGCCGCCCGTGAGCAGGTGTTCCTCAACCGGGACCTGATGACGATGATCGATGACGTCCCAACGGGTGACATAGATCCTGATTCTCTCATCATCCGACCCTTCGACAGGGACGCGGTCCGGGGTCTGTTCGACGAACTCGCCTTCGCCAGTTTGTGGCACAGACTCGAAGCACTCGGTGGCGTTGCCCAGGGCAGCGCCGATCAACTCGACGTCGATGTGGTGACGGTCACCACGAACGACCAGGCCGCCTCCATGGCGTCAAGTGAGCCTGTGACTCTCGAGGGAGTGTGGCAGGGCGACGACCTCATCGGTGTCGTCGTTTCGGACACACCGGCACGGTTCCTCCCCCTCGATCTGCTTCCATCCTGGCTCGAGGCCCTCGGAGACGATGGTTCGATCGTCGGCCATGACGTCAAACCCGTGCTGAGGGCTCTTCTCGACGCCGGCATGGAGCCGCCGCGGGTGTCGTTCGACACGATGATCGCCGCCTATGTGATCAACCCGGCTCAGCGCGCCCCGTCCCTCGAGGATCTGGCGTATCGTGAGATCGGGGTCGATGTCCAGGAGTCGCCGGACGACGAGGAAGTGGGGGAGCAGCCGTCGTTCTCATTCGAGGAACCCTCCATCGACCTCGAAGGACCAGCGCGACGCGCGCTCGCGGTCGAGAGACTCGTCGTGCCGTTGTCAGAACAACTCTAAGCGCGAGGGGGAGCCGATCTCTTCAACGAGGTCGAGGTGCCGCTGATCGCGATCCTTGCAGAGATGGAGCACGCCGGCATCGGCCTCGACAGTGACTTTCTCGAGGCGTTCGGCACCGATCTCGCCCGGCGTATCGACGCATTGCGCATCGCGATCTGTGAACACGCTGGACACGACTTCAACATCAACTCCACACAGCAACTGCGTGTCGTGCTGTTCGACGAGCTCGGCCTCTCTGTCATCAAGAAGACGCCGAAGGGCGTGCCGTCGACCGACGCGTCGGTTCTCGAGAAGCTCGCCGATCGACACGCCATCGTTGCGGACCTGCTGAGGTTCAGGGAGCTCGACAAGCTCCGCTCGACGTACGTCGATGCGCTCCTCAAGCTCGTGGACGAGGACGGGAGGATCAGAGGTCGGATCATCCAGACGGGGGCGGCGACGGGTCGCCTCTCGATGGAACAACCGAACCTCCAGAACATCCCGGCGCGCTCGGAGGAGGGTCGCGCCATCCGCAAGGCGTTCGTCGCCGATACCGGTTGCTCCTTCCTGGTTGCGGACTACTCCCAGATCGAACTAAGGATCCTCGCGCATATGTCGGGGGACCCGGGCATGATCGAAGCGTTCGACAACGACGTCGACGTACACAGTGCCACTGCTGCGAGGGTCAACGGTGTTGCGCTCGATGACGTCACCGACGAGATGCGTCGTACCTCCAAGATGATCAACTTCGGGTTGCTGTACGGCATGGAGTCCTACGGTCTCGCCCAGCGGCTCGACATCTCGAGGGATCAGGCCCAGTCGTACATCGATGCGTACTTTCGCCAGTTCCCCGAGGTCCGTCAGTACATGTCGGGGATCGTCGAACAAGCCCGTAACACGGGGTACACGACGACCATCCTGGGTCGACGGCGCTACCTGCCCGAACTCAACAGCCAGAGTGCCAGGGATAGGCAGATGGGTGAACGGATGGCACTCAACGCCCCCATCCAGGGCTCGGCTGCAGACATCATCAAGAAGGCGATGATCGAACTCGACACGGCGTTGCGCGGATCGAAGTCTCAGGCCCAGATCCTGCTCCAGATCCACGACGAACTCGTGCTCGAGGTCCTCGATGACGAGATCGACGCCGTGACCGCTCTCACGCTCGACACGATGCAGGGCGTCGCGACCCTGCGTGTCCCGCTCAAAGTCAGCCACGCCGTTGGCAAGACCCTCGCCGACGTAGCGCACTGAGACTCGCTGCGCTCACCGCGTTCGGTTCGCTCGGCCTGGCGGCCTCGCTTGTCGGCCTACGGTGCGCTCGGCTGCGCCTCGCTTGTCAGAACCCGCGCGATACTTCACCGATGGCCGATGGCCGATGGCGTTCCTTCCGTTTGTCCTTTCACTCCACTGTGCGATAGCATAGAAACGCCTCCCCGGCCGTGTTCACGCGCTCGGAGGTGAATCTGTATCCAAGGAGACCAACCCTTACATGCCCACCG
>JAJRYI010000089.1 GCA_024275815.1 Actinomycetes bacterium
ATCATCGGTGTCGACGGGAACGAGATCACTCTGTTCATCCACCGACCCACCGACGCCACCGGTCCGCTCCCGGGTGTGCTCCACATCCACGGCGGTGGCATGGTGATCCTGTCGGCAGCGGGTCCGCTGTACACGAGATGGCGTGAGGCGCTTGCTGCCTCCGGCATGGTCGTCGTCGGTGTCGAGTTCCGTAACGGGGCAGGCGCACTCGGCAACCACCCGTTCCCCGCGGGCCTCAATGACTGTGCCAGCGCGCTGGCATGGACGGATGCGAACCGTGAACGCCTCGGGATCTCGAAGCTGGTCGTCTCGGGGGAGTCCGGCGGCGGGAACCTGACGTTGGCAACAGCACTCAAGGCGAAACAAGACGGCACGCTTGGGAGCATCGACGGTGTCTACGCCCAGTGCCCGTACATCTCGAACGCGTACGCTGCGATGCCACTTGAACTGACATCGCTTCACGAGAACGACGGCTACTTCCTTGGCTGTGCGATGTTGGCGGCGACGGCTGTGACGTACGACCCGGGGGGTGAGAACGCGACGAACCCGCTTGCGTGGCCCTACCACGCGAGCATCGAGGATCTCGAGGGGCTCCCACCGCACATGATCTCGGTCAACCAGCTCGACCCGTTGCGCGACGAGGGCCTTGCGTACTTCACCAAGCTGCTTGCAGCGGGGGTGTCGGTGGTGTGTCGGACCGTGAATGGGACGACCCATGCGGGGGACATCATGTTCCCCGGCGCTCTACCCGATGCGTATGCGGCCACGATCCGGGACATCAAGGGGTTCACCGACGCGCTCTAGGTGAGGATCCCACCTGTTGCTGATCGGTTGTTGCCGGTCGGCATCATGTGGGTGACTTCTGCTCGCTGTCGTGGGCGAAGAACCCCAACAAAGCGGTGGCAGCTCGCTCGAGATGGGAGCCGAGCAGAGAGAACGCTGTGTCGACGATGGTCGTCCGGCAGGCCTCGCAACAGGGCGTCGTGATCGGCCACTACGCCCTGAACGTACCCGGCCTCGGCTGTAGCCGTGGAGCAGCGTATCCGTCCTCCCAGGGGAATCTGCCCTCGGTATCGTCATAGCTGAGCTGGAGAACAGGTACCGAGTGGTCATCCGAACGGTCGTAGAACCGGTTCGATTCGAAGACGATCTCGCCGGGGTTCGGGACCGTCTCTGGGATGATCCGGTGAGGCCATTCATCGAACGTCAACAGCTCGCCGGGTAGCAGTGTTGCACCGGCGAGGATTCTCCCGCCGAGGTCGTTGAGGACGCCCACCGCGGTCGTGGGGGGCACCCCAACGATGAGTAGCTCGGGGTGACGGAGTCCGAACAACCCAACGGTGTACGCGAACGGTGGTTCGTCGGAGTCGGACTCGCCCGAACACCCCGGCGTAGCGCAGACCTCGCCGCCGACGTACTGGATGAACCATCCGTACCGGCGAACAGCGTCGGTGATGTGGGCGTCGTGTTGGTCGTAGAAGGCTCGTATCGCGGCATCCATCGTGGTTCCTTTCGGACCTGCCTCACCGTTGGTGATCCGATCGTATCGAAGCGCAGTGACAGATCCACACCTCCTCACTCGGTCGATTCCAGCTCTGGGGCTCCGCGTCTGTATTGCACGCGTGGGTGCGCCGATGACCAAAGCAGTCGGGTAGGGTGCTTTCTTCGAGCGCGTCGGATATCGGCGCGGAGGAGGATTGGGCGTGTCGACGGTGAGCGTGAACACAGACAGGTACTGCAGGTGAAGGTCATCGAGGTCAAGGCGGGGGAGCGTCGCCGAATCAAACGTGCACGCCTGAGCAGCGTTGCCATGACCTACCGCTTCCGCGCCGAACCGCTCGCCGACGACGGTGAGGTTTCGGGGACCGTCGAGGTCAAAGGATCGAACTGGATCTTCCCCAAGCCACCCGTGATCGTGGATCTCGAGGCGGACAACGCCGTCGACAAGGGGACGTGGGACACGTTCTTCGAAGTCACCGTCGTCCCCGATCGGGACGTACGCATCGTCATGGAGGAGCGGTCCATGAAGTCGGCCGGAGTGTACGCAGCGATCGTAGGCGCGATCGTCGTGCTCGCCGCGGTCGTGATCATCCTGGCGACCCTCTGATCCTGGATCCACGGGGTGCGTGTTGGTGATTGCTCGTATCTCCAGTCACGGTACGGGTTTCGCTGGGTCGGCTGCTGCACCGTTCTCGTGCACGGCGTCGGGTTCTTCGGTCCTCCTTTCAACCTGGATTCGCGAGGTGTTCGTCGACAAACCCGTGAAGCGCCGTCGCCCCAAAGGTTCCGAGGTGTTGACTGTTGCACCCTTTCCATGCAGGATGTCGCGTTCTTCTGTCCCCCCTTCAGGGGGGACAAGCGAGTCTTCGAGCAAGGGGGGACCGCGAGCCCGCGAGCCCGGTACGGCACGATCCCATGCACAGGCTGGTTCCACTTCGTGCTCGCAGGCTCGCCCTCCCCCCTGCATCGCTCGTTCCTCGCTCTGCCGTCCGCTCTGAAGGGGGACGGGAGAGGGAGACCGGGTTCTCGGCGTCGAACAGCGGATTGAGGCTGAAGCGGGGACGGGGGAAAGAGCCCGGTATCACGGCGCCGAAGCGGTGCGTCGCTCGATCCTTCGTACACCCTGGCGTGGACACCGCCCCCAACTGGTGGTCTACCGCATCTCGGGTGGCAGCTCACCGATGTAGGGGAGTGTGCGGTACCGCTCTGCGTAGTCGAGGCCGTAGCCGACCACCCACACATCCGGGATGGTGAACCCCAAGAAGTCGATGGCCACTTCCTGTTCGGTGCGGTCCGGCTTGTGCAACAGGGTCGCGGTCTTGAGCGACGCCGGGTTGCGGGTCCCGAGCAGGCGCTTGAGATAGGCGATCGTGTGGCCGGTATCGACGATGTCTTCGACCAGGAGGACGTGCTCACCATCGATGGCGTGACGGACGTCCATGAGCAGGCGAACCGAGTCCGCCGTCTCACTTTCACGATCCCCGTAACTCGACACGGCAATGAACTCGATGCGGTGCGGGATGGTCAGCTTCCTCGCCAGGTCAGAGAGGAAGATGAAGGACCCCTTGAGGACACCGATCAACACGAGTTGGCCTGCACCGGCGTACTCCTCATCGATCTGTGCGGCGAGGACCGCGACCCGCTCTGCGATCTGCTCCTCTGAGTACAACGTTGGTGGCATCTTCATGGGCCTGACGCTAGCCGAATCCGGTGCCACGGTCGTCCCCGGTGTCTCGGTGAACCGTGGCACTGCTCACGCTTCGTCGTCGGTGGGCTCTGCGAGCAGAGCAGCAGCGGTCGAGGAGCGAAACGGCAGGCTGATGAATCGCCGCTGCTTCGGTCTCGCCGTGAAGGCGATCCGTGCAAGGGCGTACACGGCGAGCGGGAGGAATGAAATGGCAAGGCCCCAGAAGTAGCCGGCGGGGCCAACGATGTCCATGAGCACAGACACACCGATCGGGCCAACCACAGATCCTGCCCCGTAGATGAACACGACCCCGGCGGCCGCAGCGACGAGCTGACTGTGCGGCATGACGTCGTTGACCATCGAGACGGCGAGCGAGTACATGGGGAACGCCAGGCTTCCGTAGGCAGCGATGAGCAGGAACGGCCAGATCGAAGCGGGGTCGGCGGCTACGGCGACGCCGGCGATCACCACCGCCGCAACAGACGCGGCGAGGATGACCCGACGACGGGGGAAGCGGTCAGACAGGGAACCGAGTGGGTACTGGGTCGCCGCCGCACCGACGAGAGAGACGGCAAGGAAGACACCGACGAGACCAGGGGCCATGCCGACCGACGTGGCGTAGACCGCACCGAGTGTCGACACCGCACTGCCGGCAGCCCCCGAGATCGCAACGGCGAGGACACCGAGTGGTGCCGCCCGTGCAAGGGAGATCACAGAGAGCTCGACGGGGATCGTCTCGCTCGGTGTCGGGATCCGTATCAGCGTGACCGGGACGACGGCGAGCGAGATCAGGATCCCGACGAGGATGAAGAGGGTCGCATCGGCCGGGTCATCCAACCCGAGGAGCAGCGGTCCGAGTCCCAGCCCGATCGTGACGATCAGCATGTACGCCGAGAGCAGCCGTCCGCGGGTCTCGTTCGTTGCTCGTTCGTTCAGCCAGCTTTCCATCGTGACGTACAGCCCCGACATCGACAGGCCGAACACGAAACGCAGTGCCGCCCACGACAACGGGTCGATGAGGAGGGAGTAGGACAACGCTGTTGCGGCGGCGAGGGCTGTGAGTCCTGCGAACACCCTGATGTGGCCGACCGTTACGAGACGACGCGGGATCGTGAGCGACCCAACGAGGAAGCCGGCGTAGTACATGGCCATCACGACACCGATCACGATGGTCGGGAAGCCTTCGAGATGGGCACGGATACCGACCAGCGCGCCGAGTAGCCCGTTACCGATCATCAGAAGAGCGAGCCCGACGAAGAGGGGGCGAACAGACGCGAGGACCCCGCGTTCAGTTGTGGAGTTGACGCCCATACCAACAACCGATCTCACGGGTGACGAGCAGGCAGGAGGGTAACGGGTGCTCAGCGGCTGATGGATGCCAACGCCGGGCGATCGACGAAGAGGTAGCCTCTCGTCATGCAGAGGGGTTCTCTACCGACAGGTTCACAGAGGTTCGCCGCAGGTGTGTCCCTGCTGCTCATCGTCGTGATCTCTGTAGCGGCGGTCGTACTCGCCTTCATGAACCTTCAGTCGCTGCTCGCTGCGTGGTTCGGCATGGCGATCGCCATCCTCGGGTTCTCGGCGGCACTGAAGTCATCGGGGTCGGCACGGGCGGTGTTCCGCGGCGTGACGGCTGTCGGTATCGCTGTGTTCGCCGGGTCGCTCGTGTGGCTAGCGGTCTCATCGCCGTGGGGACTGCTCGCACTCGTCGTGGCTGTGGCCATCGTCGGATTCCTTGGATCGTACGCGTTGAAACAGCCTGTTCGCGTCGTCGATCTGCTCGCCCCCAAGCACCCCGTGCTCTTCGTGAACCCGAAGTCTGGAGGAGGGAAAGCCGAAAAGGCCGACCTTGCGGCCATCGCTGCATAGCGCGGCATCGATGTGCAGATTCTCGAGAGGGGCGACGACCTGACCGAGATGGCTCGCGACGTGATCGCCGGGGGTGCCGACGCCGTTGGAGTCGCAGGCGGCGACGGATCGCTCGGATACGTCGCGCAGGCCACGATCGAAGCCGGAATCCCCTTCATCTGTGTTGCCGCAGGTACCCGGAACCACTTCGCCCGCGATCTCGGCCTCGACCGTTCGGATCTCATCGGTGCGATCGACGCCTTCAACGGTGAGGTCCGCATGATCGACCACGCAACGGTGAACGGACGGGTGTTCCTGAACGTGGTATCTATGGGTATCTACGCCGAGACCGTGAGCGACCCCGCGTATCGCGACGCCAAGATCGAGACTGCCAGGCGGACGCTCGAGTCCCTTGCTCAGTCCGGAGCCACCTACGACCTTCGCCACACCGACCGGGACGGCCGTCGTCACGACTCGGCCGACCTCATCATGGTGAGCTGCGGGCCGTACCAGATCAAGGGTGCGTTGATCGACATCGGCAAGCGTCCCCGTCTCGATTCCGGTGTCCTCGGGATCCTCACCTTGTCGGCCCCCGATCCGGTAGCGGCGATCGAGGCAGCGACCCTCTCGGTGGTCGGTGCGATCGACCGCTATGAGGGGTGGAGTCAGTGGGGGCAGAGGAGTTCGACGTCGAGTCCGGTTCGTCCCTGGCGCTGGGGATCGACGGTGAATCGGTGAGGATGGAGTCGCCGGTCCACTTCGAGGTTCATGCCGGGTCGTTCCCGGTGGCTGTTCCTCGAGGAACACCGTACGGCCCCCGTGTTCGTACCGATCGGCAGTGTCCAGTGGCTCGAGCGGCTGTGGGTCGTTGTCGTGGGAGAGACGACTCCCTGACGGGTCGTCGTTACGATCCGGCTCGAGATGCCGGGACCCCGGGGACGAGAGACGAGGACAGACCACCATGAGCCACTTCACAGGGAAGCTTGCCGACGTCGATCCGGAGATCTTCGTGGCACTCGAAGCCGAGACCACCCGCCAGCGCGACGGTGTCGAGCTGATCGCATCGGAGAACCTGGTCAGCCTCGCAACGCTCGAGGCGATCGGATCGCCGATGGTCAACAAGACCGTCGAGGGGTACCCCGGTGGCCGGTACTACGGCGGTGCAGAGAACGCCGACCGGGTCGAGTCGCTTGCGATCGAACGCGCAAAGGAGCTCTTCGGTGCTACCTACGCCAACGTCCAGCCACACTCGGGATCCCAGGCGAACCTTGCCGTATTCCTCGCGTTCCTCACCCCCGGCGACACGGTGCTGTCCATGGACCTGTCATCGGGTGGTCACCTCAGCCACGGCGCCGGACCGAACATCTCAGGGAAGTGGTTCGACATCGCCACCTACGGTGTCGGTGGCGATGGGCTCCTCGACTACGACGCGATGGCCGAGACCGCCAGGGCGAGGTCACCCAAGCTCATCATCGCTGGGGGCTCCGCGTACCCCCGTGCCATCGACTTCGACCGTTTCCGCTCCGTGGCCGATGAGGTCGGGGCGATCCTGCTCGTCGACATGGCGCACTGGGCAGGCCTGGTGGCTGCCGGACTGCACCCCGACCCGGTACCCGTCGCCGACGTCGTCACGGCAACGACGTACAAGAACCTGCGCGGTGTGCGTGGCGGGTTCATCCTGTCACACCGTGGCGACCTGGCCCGCAAGCTGAACTCGGCGGTGTTCCCCGGGGTGCAGGGGTCGGTGATCCTCAACGCAGTTGCAGCCAAAGCGGTCGCGTTCCATGAGGCGATGACGCCCGAGTTCGCGACGTACGCACAGGGTGTGCTCGACAACGCCCGGGCTCTGGCGGCAGCGCTCGTCGAGCGCGACGTCACCGTGCTGACGGGTGGCACCGATACGCCGCTCCTGCTCGTCGATCTGCGGCCGTTGGGCATTACAGGGGCAGCTGCATCCGATGTGCTCGAGCATGCTGGGCTCACCGCCAACAAGAACGGCGTCCCCGACGATCCCGAGTCGCCGAGGGTCACCTCCGGTCTGCGCCTCGGATCGTCTGCAGGCACCGCGCGTGGCCTGGGCACCGAAGAGTTCACCCGTATCGGTCACTGGATCGCCGACATCCTCGAAGCGATGGCAGCGGACAACGACGAAGCAGTAGCAGCGGTCGTGAGGGGCGACGTCCAAGCAATGGTGTCGCGGTTCCCGATCTATTCGATCTGAGCCGTCAGTCGTCGTCGAAGGCCGTGACGAAGTCGATGAGCTGCTCGACGGCGTTGACGAGCGGCGTTTCCAGGTCGCGGTACGACGAGACGGATTCGAGGACCCGACCCCAGAACGGGCCAGGCTGAATCGTCATTCCGAGGCGGTCGATGATGCCCTCTTTCCACGGTTCCCCCTGGGGAACCTCCGGCCAGGCGGCGATCCCGATCGTCGTCGGCTTGATCGCCTGCCAGATGTCGACGTAGGGGTGGCCGCAGATCAGAACCTCACGTTCGGTGATGTCCCCTGCGATACGGGACTCCTTAGAACCCTCGACGAGGTGATCGAGCAGAACGCCGAGCCTTCGGCTTCGTCCGGGTTGGAACTGTTCGACGGCCGCTGCGAGGTCGTCGGCTCCGTGGAGCGGTTCGACCACGATGCCTTCGATGCGCAGGTCGTCGCCCCAGATCTTCTCGATGAGTTCAGCGTCGTGGATGCCTTCGACCCAGATACGGCTCGCCCGTGCCACGCGTGCCCGGGTCCGGCCGGCGTCGATCGATCCCGACGCGGTGAACCGGGCCGGGCGTCGGGGCACCTCGGCCGGGCGTCTGAGCGCAACGCGGATGCCCTGATGCAGCATTGCACCGTCGTGCGCGGCGAACGTTCTGTGGTTGCCGCCGGCGTCGACGAGCACGACCTCCTTGCCGGGTGTGAACTCGGTGACCGTGCCGAGGAACCG
>JAJRYI010000090.1 GCA_024275815.1 Actinomycetes bacterium
CACGCACGTCGACGTCGCCGGTGAACAGGAACGGCTGGCCGTTGGGGTCGTCGAGGCCCGTGTAGGGGTTGGTCCCGTAGTTGCGCCGGAAACCGGTGCTCTCACGGTCGAGGACCTTGGCGTCGGGTCGTGACTCTTTGACGTCGGCCCACGACACCGTCGAGGATGGAACCTGTTCGAGGACCTCACCGGTGAGGACCCCGACGACGGCACGGCCATCGAGTTGGTTCCACAACGACTCGGTCGCCCTGTCGTACATGACGAGGTTCGCGAAGTACAAGCTCCCCGACGTGCCGAACGTCGTCTCGACGCCCCGGATCGTCCGATTGAAGCTGATCGCCGAGTTGCACAGCGGGCAGTACGTGACGGCGAGCGGGATCCCACCGACGGTGTCGTTGACGATCTCGTGCCACATCATGATCTGGATGGGGTAGGCGCGCACGTCGCCGTCGACGTCGACGATGAGGACGGGTTCGACGTCGTTGATCCAGGCGTCGGCCTCGGCAACCGAGACGAACTGGGGATCGTCGATGGGCGGGATCCCGTCGGGTGGCGGGCCACCCGAAAGGATGTCACCGGGGTCGATGAGCGGGTCCGGGAACGCGTCGTTGAAGCGGTCATCGAGAGCCGACGGCCCCTCGGGGAGCGCACCGGCGCCGATCGTGGATGCTGCTGTCGTGGTGGGGGTGTCGCTCGATGTGGTCGACACGACGGCATCGTTGGAGGTCGCCCCTCCGTCGGTCGTGTCGGGGGAACCCGCCGACGAGCATGCGGCGGCGATCAGGGCGATGGCCCCGATGAGACCGATCATCTTGGTGTGCTTCAACACGGCGTGACCTCGCTGTCTGGCGTCGCTGGCATCTCGTTGTTCCCTAACCAACGACGGGTGCAGTCCGAGCCTCCCGCGAAAGACGGAGTTCCGACATTCTGTCGGGTCGTGGCGTGCCGCACACCCGTGCCGTCGCTCGCCAGATGGGTACCCCGTTCGCTACGATCGTGGGCCGGAGGTGGGATCGATGCCGAACATGTCCAGCTACGAGGAAACCAGGAACCAGTTCCGTGTCGAGGTGCCGGAGTTGTACAACTTCACCGGTGACGTGATCGGCGCCCGCGCCGCAGAAACACCGGACAAGGTGGCGCTGATCGGTGTGCGCCCCGACGGCGTGACGATCGACCGGTACACCTTCGGGGACCTGGCGAACCTCGCTCACCGGACCGCGCATCTCCTCACCAGTCGCGGTGTGGGAAAAGGTGACAGGGTCTTCGTCCAGTTGCCACGGATCGTCGAGTGGTACGCCGTGCTCCTGGGCTGTTTCCAGATCGGTGCCGTCCCGACGCCGGGCACCACCCAGCTGATGCCGAAGGACCAGGCGTACCGCATCAACCGTTCGGGGGCCTCCGCTGTGGTGTGTGACCGGGCAGGTGCCGAACGTTTCGACGAGGTCGCAGGAGACTGCCCCTCCGTGACGGCCCGGTTCGTCGTTGGTGATGAGCGACCTGGATGGGAGGAGTTCGGTGCGGCTCTCGACTCGATGCCCGCCGACCCGGCCCCGTTCGAGGCGACGCGTTCGGACGATCCACTGCTGTTGTACTTCACGTCGGGGACGACGGCACACCCCAAGATGGTTCAGCACGTCGGGTCCTACGCCATGGGTCACGAGATCACGGCACGGTTCTGGCACGACCTGACCCCGCAGGACATCCACTGGACGGTGTCGGAC
>JAJRYI010000091.1 GCA_024275815.1 Actinomycetes bacterium
AACGGTGGACAAGATCCTCGCGACGGCAAAGACCGCCGATCACGTCCTGCGGGAGGATGAGATCCTCGGCCTGCTGAGCACATCGGACGCATCGTGATCATCACTGCTGCCCCAAAGAGAGAAGTAGGGTCCTCCATCCTGTTGTCGGGGAATGAGGCCGTTGCCCAGGGTGCCGTCGAAGCCGGCGTCCTCGTCGCCGTCGGGTACCCGGGAACGCCGAGCACCGAGATCCTCGAGTCGATCGCCGACCGGACCGACATCGACGTTCGCTGGTCACCGAACGAGAAGGTCGCTCTCGACGTTGCCCTCGGAGCGTCCCTCGGAGGCGTACGTTCGATGGCGACGATGAAGCACGTCGGACTCAACGTCGCCGCGGATACGTTCATGACCACCGCCTACACGGGGGTCGGTGCCGGCCTCGTCATCGTGGTTGCCGACGACCCCGGCATGCACAGCTCCCAGAACGAGCAGGACACTCGCGCGTACGCACGGATGGGGTGCGTCCCGCTGCTCGAGCCAACCAACAGCGCAGAGGCCAAGGCGTACACAGCGCTCGCCTTCGAGATCTCCGAGCAGTTCGACACCCCCGTCCTCGTGCGCACGACGACCCGCACCTCCCACAACAGGGGACTCGTCGAGCTCGCTCCCAGGGTGGAGCACTCGACGATCGGGTTCACTCCAGACCCGACGAAGTACGTCATGATCCCCGGCCATGCTCGCAGACGCCGCCCCGTCGTTCTCGAGCGCCTCGCACAGATGTCCCAGTACGCAGAGGAGAGCTCGCTGACCGAGGAGTTCGGTACCGGGACCGACTTCGGCGTCGTCACATCCGGGATCTCTCACCACTACGTTCGCGAGGTCATCCCGGACGCCAGGATCCTCAAGCTCGGCATGAGCTACCCGCTTCCGATCGAACGCATCCGGGAGTTCGCAGCGTCGGTGGACCGTCTCTTCGTGGTCGAGGAACTCGACCCGTACGTCGAGAACGACCTCCTGGCCGCCGGGATCGCGGTCGAGGGCAAGTCCCTCTTCCCCCAGGCAGGGGAGTTGAACCCCGACATCGTACGCGCAGGCTTCGCCAAGGCAGGGATCGTCGAGGAAGGACTGACGATCGTACCGGCTCCGACCACCGTCACCAGGCCGCCGCTGATGTGCCCCGGATGTCCTCACACTCCTCCGTACCTGGCGCTCAAGCGTCTCGGTGCCGTCGTGACCGGGGACATCGGGTGCTACACGCTCGCCGCACTCGAGCCACTCTCGTCGATGGACACGTGCGTGGCCATGGGGAGCAGCATCGGGATGGCGATCGGCATGGCTGCATCAGGTGGTGCGGACGGGCCGGTCGTGGCGACCATCGGTGACTCGACGTTCCTCCACGGCGGTATCGCAGGGTTGGCAGACGCCGTCTACGCACAAGCCAACATCACCGTCTTGATCCTCGACAACGGAACGACAGCCATGACCGGAGGCCAGGAGCATCCCGGCACAGGGGTGACACTGCAGGGAACTCCAGCGACCCCGGTGGACCTGCTCGGCATGTGCAAGGCGGTCGGTGTACGCGATATCAGGGTCGTCGACCCGTACGACCTCGCAGCGACCTACGGGGCGCTCGAAGACGCCATCTCTCACGCAGGCCCCTCCGTCGTGATCACCAACCGGCCGTGTGTCGAAGCGCCCATGAAGGTCAGGGACACCCCGTTCAAGGTCATTGCGGACGCCTGCACGGCGTGTCAGGCCTGCATGACCCCGGGTTGCCCATCGATCGTGTGGTCCGATGAGCTCTTCGAGGGAAGACGCAAGGTCGTCATCGACGAGGTCACCTGCACCGGTTGCACGCTGTGCGTCCAACTCTGCCCACCGCACGCGATCGTGCTCGTCACGAACGAGGAGGAGACTGCCAATGTCTGAAGGATCTCAGGGTCTTCTGCTTGCAGGAGTCGGTGGCCAGGGAGTGATCCTTGCGAGCATGATCGTCGCAGACGCCCTCATGCGGGCAGGACACGACGTCAAGCAGAGCGAGGTCCACGGCATGGCCCAGCGTGGTGGGTCGGTGTTCAGCCACATCCGATGGGGTGAGCGCGTCGACAGTCCGCTGGTCCCGCTCGGAAGCGCAGAAGTGCTCGCAGCGTTCGAGTGGGCAGAGGCCGTCCGCTGGGTCGAGTACGTGCGCGACGGAGGCGCCGTCGTGGCGGACGTTCGCACGATCGTGCCCCCGGGAGCGTGCAACGACCACAGGTCCTGGCTCAGGCGTTACCCGGGCATCGACGGGGAGCTCTTCGACAGCCGCCACCTCAAGACCAGGCTCATCGATGCCACCGCTACGGCCGAGGAACTCGGCAACGTTCGGGCGGCCAACAGCGTGATCCTCGGCACGGTCGCTGCGTTCATCGACATCGACAACAAGCACTGGGAGGCTGCGATCGCCCATCTCGTCCCGAAGGGAACCGAGGAGATCAACCTCGCAGCGTTCCGTATCGGTCGAGACGTCGCCGAGGCCCGTGTCCCCCAGACCGCCCCGGATCCCGAGGGCTTCTCCGGACCACATCAGATCGAGATCAATCACGTCTGGTGCAAGGGCTGCGACATCTGCTCGCGGGTCTGCCCCGAGTACTGCCTCGCCGTCGACGTCGATGGGAAACTCACGATCATCGATGCAGAGGCGTGCACCGGGTGCAAGCTGTGTGAAGCCCTCTGTCCCGACTTCGCTATCGAGATAAGCGCACCACGCGAGCCGGCCGTTGTCGGCAATCAGGCCGCAGCCGATGGGAGCACACTATGAGCCAGGCACAGCTGATTCAAGGGAACGAGGCCTGCGTCAAAGGAGCGCTGGCTGCCGGATGTCGCTTCTACGGCGGCTACCCGATCACGCCGTCGTCTGAGATCGCAGAGCAGATGGTGCGGCTCCTCCCGGACCTCGGAGGCGTGTTCATCCAGATGGAGGATGAGATCGCCTCCCTCGCCTCGGTCATCGGTGCGTCGCTCGCAGGTTCCAAGGCCATGACCGCCACGAGCGGCCCGGGGTTCTCCCTCATGCAGGAGCACATCGGTTACGCAGCGATGACAGAAGTGCCCTGTGTCGTCGTCAACGTGATGCGGGGTGGTCCGAGCACGGGCCTCCCGACGTCCCCATCCCAGGGTGACGTGATGCAAGCACGCTGGGGAACCCACGGTGACCACCCCGCGATCGTCCTGGCACCGTCGTCGGTCGCCGAGGTGTTCGACGTGACCGTCAAGGCGTTCAACCTCGCAGAGCGATTCCGCACACCGGTCATCATCCTCTACGACGAGATCATCGGGCACACACGAGAGAGTGTCGTGCTCCCCGACTCGATAGAGGTCGTCGATCGAGTTCAGCCAACCGATGCTCCCGCCGACTTCTGGCCGATGATCGCCCCCGACGACGGTGTACCGCCGTTGCCGGCGTTCGGCGATGGGTACCGTTTCCACGTGACGGGACTCGCTCACGATGAGCGCGGGTTCCCCACCAACGACGCCCAGGTCGCCGAGGCGCTCGTTGCGAGGCTGCACAACAAGATCGATGCACACCTCGACGAGGTCATCGAGGTCGACACCTACATGGTCGATGACGCCGAGATCGCAGTGTTCGCCTACGGCATCGTCGGGAGGTCTGCACGTGAAGCGGTCATGCGGGCCCGGGACAACGGGATCAAGGCGGGACTCATCCGACCGGTGACGTTGTGGCCGTTCCCCTACGAACAGGTCGCCGAGGTCGCAGCGCAGGTCGATACCATCCTCGTTGCCGAGATGAACCTCGGCCAGATCATCGGTGAGGTCGAGCGTGCCGCTGCGGGCAAGGCCGAGATCAAAGGGTACCTACGGGCAGATGGTGAGCCGATCACACCGACGGCTCTCCTCGAAGCGATCACACCGGACAAGGAAGGGCAGCGATGACCGACGTCAAGACCTACCTCAGAGAGTGGGCGATGCCCCATGTGCTGTGTCCTGGATGCGCACACGGGATCGTGTTGCGGTCCTTCCTCAACGCCGTCGATCAACTCCAGATCGACCAGGACAAGCTCGCGATGGTCGCAGGCATCGGCTGTAGCAGTCGTCTCGTCGGATACGTGGATTTCTGCACGTTGCACGGGACGCACGGCCGGGCGCCGGCGTTCGCTACAGGTCTCAAGCTGGCCCGTCCGGACCTCAAGGTCGTGGTCGTGACCGGCGACGGTGACGCCCTTGCGATCGGCGGCAACCATCTCATCCACGCGGCACGGCGGAACATCGATATCACCGTCCTGCTGCTCAACAACTCGATCTACGGGATGACCGGAGGTCAGGCGGCACCGACCACTCCCGAGGGGGCGCTTGCATCGACGACGCCTGCGGGGAACACCGAACCCAACTTCGATGCGTGCAAGCTCCTCATGGGAGCAGGCGCCTCCTTCGTTGCTCGCGTGCTCGCAGCGAACCCGATGGACATGACCAAGGTCATGGCAGACGGCCTCGACCATCCCGGGTTCTCGTTCATCGAGGTCATCAGCGACTGCCCTGAGTACTTCGGCCGTTACAACAAGGTCGGGGGTGGTGCCGAGATGCTCACCTGGATGTCCGTTCGGGACGAAGGGGTGGCCGGACCGCTCGCAGAGAAGCGGTTCGTGAACCACATTCCGATCGAATCGGTGCCTTCAGGGATGGAGACGGGAGTGCTCCAACGAGAGATCCGTCCGGTGTACGCCGGGGTACGAAAGGTCGAGGACCATGAGTCGTAACGAGATCAGGATCGCGGGAGCCGGTGGCCAAGGTGTCGTGACGGCGGGCCGCATCCTCGCCGAGGCTGCGATCCTGTCGGGAAACGACGCCACGCACTCTCAGGTGTACGGCCCACAGTCCCGGGGCGGTGCGAGCCGCTCAGACGTGGTGATCGCCTCTGGGGAGATCGGGTTCCCGCTCGCAGACGACATCGATCTTCTCATCGTGCTCAGCGGCGAGGCGTACTCACGGTACGAACCCGAACTCTCATCGGAAGGTCGACTGGTCGTCGATAGCCGGTGTGCACCGAGCGATCTCAACGGAGACGCCCGCCAGTTCGCCGTCGTCGACACGGCGCGGGCCATCTCGGGAAGCCAACTCGTGACCGGCGTTGTCGCCCTCGGCGTTCTCCAGGCACTCGAAGACGTCGTCGAGGCGGACGCTCTGCGCGAGGCAGTGTCGGCCCGTGTCCCCCGAAAGCACCGCGAGATGAACCTCGAGGCGTTGCAGGCCGGCATGGAACTGGTGGGTGGCGGCGGGGCATGACGGGTGACCTCACCACGCGGGAACGCATCCGCAGGGAGGCCGCTGCACTCTTCCGCAACAAGGGTTTCAACGGGACGAGCATGGCGGACCTCGCTGCAGAGGTGGGGATCAGCAAGTCGAGCCTGTACCACCACTTCCCGAGCAAACAGGCCCTCCTGTCCGAGATCATCGAACTGACCGTCAACCGTGTGACGCCACTCGTACAAGACGTGGCGAACTCCGACCTCCCGATCGCCGAGCGGCTGCGCAGAGCGATCGCTCTTCACACGGTCGAGGCGATCCACGACCGCGACGCGGTTGCCTGCTTCATCGAGGAGGGCCGCTACCTGAGTCCCGACTTCATGGCGAACCACATCACGAACCGCGACCGGTACGAACTCATCTTCCGCGAGATGTTCGACGAGGGGATCGCGTCCGGAGACTTCGTCGACCAGGACGCCGGTGTTGCGGTCAAGGCGATCCTCGGCATGTGTAACTCTGTCGTGCGCTGGTACCAGCCATCGGGTGTGTACACCCCCGATGAGATCGCCGCCGAGATCGCCGATTTCGTCGTGCGCGGAGCCTCGACGAGTCCAGCGGCCGACCACGATGAGGAGGCGTAGATAGATGTCAGGGGCACTTGACGGCGTGACCGTGCTCGACCTGTCCCAGGGAGCTGCAGGCCCGACCTGTGCGATGCACCTCGGTGACCTCGGAGCGAAGATCTGGAAGGTCGAGCCACCCGGCGGCGAATGGGGACGTCGACTCGGCCCACCGTTCGTCGGTGGTGCTGCTGCAGCGTTCCTCGGCATGAACCGCAACAAGCGAAGCATCGTCATCGACCTCAAAGCCACAGGGGGGGCCGATGTGGTTCTCCGGCTCGTCGAGCAGTCCGACGTCGTCCTCGAGAGTTTCCGCCCCGGCGTTGCAGACCGACTCGGCATCGGCTACGACGCGGTCGCTCAGCGCAACCCCCGGGCGATCTATGCGGCCATATCTGCGTTCGGCCAGAGTGGCCCGTGGCGGGACCGTCCCGGAGTCGATGGTGTCGCCCAGGCGATGGGTGGGATCATGAGCGTCACGGGAACACCGGACGGCCCGCCCGCCAAGGTCGGTGTTCCGGCAGCGGACATGGCCGGTGGTGTGTTCGCTTCCCAGTCGATCCTCGCTGCACTGTTCGCCCGAGAGCGCACCGGCAGAGGGCAGCGGGTCGACGTGTCGCTCCTCGACTCACTCCTTGCGTACCAGGTCGTTCCGCTCTCGATGTTCCTCGCCAGCGGTCGGCCACCCCAACGCCTCGGGAGCGCTGCCCCCTACGCGGCACCGAACGAAGCCTTCCCGACGAGTGACGGCCACGTCATGGTCGCTGCCTACACACCGAAGCGGTGGCCCGCCCTGTGCGCTGCGCTCGGCCAACCCGGCCTGGCGACCGATCCCCGTTTCGATACGAACGAGAAGCGGGTGAACGGCCGCCCTGAGCTGCGCGAGATCCTCGAACCCCTGTTCCGTGAACGCACGACGGCGGAGTGGGTCGAGATCCTCGATACCGTCGACGTCATCTGTGGACCACTGCTGTCGTACCCGGAGTTGATCGCGCAGGAGCACGTCGCAACGGGGGGTGGGATCGTCACCGTCGAGCATCCCGCCACCGGAGAGGTCCGTTCACCGGTGTTCCCCGGCCGACTGTCCGAGACGCCCGGAGACTTCGCCGTGTCGTCCCCGCCGGTGGCGGGTGAGCACACCGACGAGATTCTGAAAGAATGTGGATTCGGAACCGACGAGATCGAGGGACTTCTCGACGCCGGTGTCGTGATCGCAGGATCAAGTGAGTGAGATGTTCGACGAGAGGAGACCGTAGTGACAGATGCCCAGGCCAGTGCTTCGCCGGAGGAACCCGTCCTCTATGAACGCGACGGCGCCGTAGGAGTTCTGACGCTGAACCGTCCCAAGGCGATGAACGCCTTGACGGTGCCCATGCTCGAGACGATGTCGGCCATCATCGCCGACATCGAGACCGACCCTGACACGCGTGTGCTCGTCGTCACCGGATCCGGTGAAAAGGCGTTCTGTGTCGGTGCCGATCTCAAGAGTCGAGGTACAGAGTTCGAGGCCGGCCTGATCCACGATCCCCTCGGTCTTCTCGTTCGCGACGTGTTCGGTCGTCTCGAGAACCTGCACGTTCCGGTCATCATGGCCATTCGCGGCTACGCCCTCGGTGGCGGCCTCGAACTCGCTCTTGCAGGCGATCTGCGCATCTGCACGGAGGGGTCGAGGCTCGGTTTCCCCGAGGCCAAGGTCGGGAGCCTCCCGGGAGCGGGTGGGACGCAGCGAGCGACACGCCTCATCGGCCCGGGATTCACCAAGGAGCTGATGTTCACCGCCGACCACATCTCCGCCCAGGATGCGCTCCGCATGGGCCTCGTGAACCGTGTCGTACCCGACGACGATCTCATGGCAGAGACGATGGCGCTTGCAGGGCGTATCGCCACGCGTGCACCCCTGTCCCACGATCGCGTCAAGGTCCTCGTCAACCGCGCCACCGAGACGGATCTCGAGACCGGTCTGGAGCTCGAGTCGACGAGCCACGCCGTGCTGCGTGCCAGTCAGGACAGGGACGAAGGGATCCAGGCCTTCATCGAGAAGCGCCCGCCGGAGTTCAAAGGACGATGAAGACATCGAGGAGGAAGCCACTATGAACGTCAAGGATCGGGTTGCGGTCGTCACAGGGTCTGGACAGGGCATCGGGAAGGGGATCGCCGAAACGCTCGCGGCAGCCGGGGCCAAGGTCGTCGTGAACGACCTCTACCCCGAGAAGGTCGATGAAGTCGTTGCGGAGTTCGAAGCCGCCGGCTACGAGGTCACCGGGTACGCGGGGGACGTATCGGTCGCCGAGGGTGCCAACGGACTGATCGACACAGCAGTCGACACGTACGGCCGAATCGACATCCTCGTCAACAACGTCGGCATGGCACGAGACGGATGGCTTGCGAAGATGAGTGAGGAGGACTGGGACCTCGTACTCCAGGTGAACCTCAAGTCACAGTTCCTCACGTGCAAAGCTGCTGCTTCCCACATGATGGAACAGCAGTACGGCAGGATCATCAACATCTCATCGAGGGCATGGCTTGGCGGCCCCGGGCAGGCGAACTACGCCGCATCGAAGGGTGCGGTTATCAGCCTCACTCGTACGCTCGCCCTCGAGATGGCGCGTTACGGGGTCACGGCCAATGCGATCGCACCGGCGCTCGTCGACACGCCGTTGTTCAGGGGTCTCAAAGAGGAAGTCCAGGAGCGGCTCGTCAAAACGATCCCGGCCAAGCGTGTCGGCACACCCGGTGACATCGGCAACGCCGCGCTGTTCTTCGCTGCCGATGAGTCGTCGTACGTCACGGGACAGACGCTCTACGTGTGTGGCGGCAGAAGTCTCGGCGCTGGTTGATGGATAGGACGTCACCATGGGCATGACCC